>NZ_JBNPNG010000009.1:0-69403 GCF_050314535.1 Collinsella sp. SGI.095 | reverse complement strand
ATATGAAAGCCCCCGTCCCTCGTCCTACGCTCCGACTTGTGGACAAAGTGTCCCGAAGTTGTGGCTACACTCCCGGAAAAGTAACAGGACAGCGGGCAACCGTCAAGGCTGAAATGAACGGGTTTACACCCGGCCTTGACCGCCACCCGCCGTCCCGCTGAATGGGTGGACAAGGCGGCCAATCCCTCAAAGTGCTTGGCCGCTCTCGTTCTGATTTTGGAGCGTTTCTTTTCTCATAATGAAATGGGCGGGAAGCCATTTTAGGGCTTTCCCGCCTTGATTGCCCATCAGCAAAGACGGGCGGGACTGTCAACGGCGGCGCATTTATGCGCCGTTCATCTTGACCGTTGATTGGCCCCGCTAACTTTGCTACTCTGTTCTAAGTAATTCCTCAATTTGTTTTTTCATATATTCTACAAGTGCCATCGCTTCCTTTTCTACTGTCTCCCATTCATCAGACAAATTTCCCAAATAAGCTTCCTTTGCCGTTGTTAGCAGGGGGGAGAATCTCTCCGGCAATTTTAAAATTACCCATTTTGCGGCAACATCTTTTGTCGTGATTTCTTCTGTTACTAAAGTAAACCACATTCGTGATAAGGTTAATAACACATTTCTTTCATCACCCTTAAAGCTGGAAATCAAACCAGGTAAAGAAAACCGAATTGCTTTTTTAATTTCGTGAAATGGGATAGCGGGAATAAGCTCTTTGCTTTCCGCCCCCTTCAAAGTTATGCTATTTTTTCTTGCTTGCCATAATAAAATCATTATATCTGGGTCATTGCAGGCTTGCGGATATTCTCCTGCTTCCATCTCTCCCCTTAGCCATTCACCATACATATACTGACATTTTGGCGGAAATTGCAACGGAACAATATCAGATTGATTGATAATAGTTACCTCTAAAGGTCTTTTTTCAATACAGCCTACGGAGCCAGAAATTTTCAATAATTGCTTTGTTAGATCTGCTCTGATTGAATTACTCAATTCTTGTTTAGTAATTATCAGTATATCTATATCACTATCTGGACGCAGCCCATTCATTGTTGCTGAACCATATAAATATATCCCCAATATTTGACCTTGTAATATGGTTTCTGCTATTGAAATAACTTGATTTACTTGTTGTGGAAATTCATTTATATTCATTGTAACTCCTATATGTATTTATTTTTACTCCTCAACAACTGATAAAACAGCGTCTAAGGCTAATTCTAAGGCTATGGATATACTTGTTTTTCCCCATTCTCTTTCTTGGTATTTATGAGGGTCTGCAAGAGTATCGGCTGAAAAAAGCAGCATAGCCCATGTAACTTTTCTAAATTTTGCACACGCCGCCAATGCGGAACATTCCATTTTCTGATTGACCCGGAAACAAGGTGGATTATCGAAAAGATTTTTGACCTTGCCGTTCATGGCCGGGGAGCCGCCAGCATTACACGGATTTTGGTCGAAGAAAAAGTACCTACTCCCGGCTGGCTGAATTTCCAGAGATACGGCACTTTCGCAAATATCTATGCCGGAGCGCCGGAGGAAAAAGCCTATGCGTGGACGATAGCGCAGGTGAAAAGTATTCTGAAAGAGGAAACCTATATCGGACACAGCGTCCACAATAAGCAGACCAATATTTCATTCAAAAACAAGAAGAAAGTACGCAAGCCAAAAGAGGAATGGTATCGTGTGGAGAACACCCACGAAGCGATTATTTCCGAAGATGTGTTCCGTCAAGTACAGGAGCAGATTTGCAACAGGCGCAGACGGCAGAAGAACGGCACAACACAGATATTTTCCGGGCTGGTAAAATGTGCGGACTGCGGCTGGTCGCTGGCCTATGGTATGAACAGCCAGAACAAAAATCCCTATGCCCACTACCATTGTAGCAAGTACGGGCAAGGATTGCACCAGTGTTCCATGCACTATATCCGCTATGATGTGCTTTACGCCTATGTCCTTTCCCGTCTGCAATACTGGTCTGTGCTGGCACAGCAGGATGGGGACAAACTTCTGAAACGGCTACTTAACGCCAGCGACAAGGAACGCAATACTGCAAGGAAGCGGCAGACAGCCGAACTGAAAAAGGCGGAAAAGCGCAAAGCAGAAGTAGACACCCTGTTTGCAAAAATGTATGAGGACTGGTCTGCCGGACGCATTACAGAATACAATTTCAATATGCTGTCCGAAAAGTATCAGGGCGAACAGCGAGAATTGGACGCAAAAATTGAACGGCTTCACGAAGCGATGGAGGTCGCCGCCCAGACAGCGGTTGACGCTGAAAAGTGGATAGGTCTGATGAAACAGTATGTCAATCCCACAGAATTGACGGCTGAACTTCTGAATACGCTGATTGAAAAAATCCTTGTCCATGAAGCGGTCAAAAGTGAGGACGGAAGCCGGGAACAGGAAGTGGAAATCTTCTACCGCTTTATCGGCAAAATCGAATGACACATCTTGAGATACCCAACAATATCTTTAACTAAGGGAAACGGGGCTCTCGGTGCCCGACGCGGAGATGCTCGTCGTCCTCGGTGAGACGCTCGACGTGCCGGTGAGCAAAGACGAGGCGCGAGGCGATGGGGCTCTCCCAAGAACAACTCGCCGAGAAACTCTACGTGTCGCGTCAGACGATCAGCAACTGGGAGCGGGACAAGACGTATCCGGACGTCCAGAGTCTGCTCATGCTGAGCATCCTATTCGACACCTCCATAGACACGCTCGTGAAGGGAGACGTGACCGTTATGGAAGAGGCAGTCGAAAGAGATCGCAAGCGCATGGGAACGCGGATGCTATGGCTGGCCGTGCTGATGCTCGCGTTGCTGGCGGTGGCGTTCGCGCTGATACTGTCGCCGGCGTTTAACTGGATGGAGGGCACCTGGGGCGCCGGCGTCGCCGCGGCTGCGGCGTTCCTGCCGGCGATAGCGGCGCTTGTTGTCGCGACCGTCCTCGAGCGCATCAAGCGCGAGAACGACCTGGTGACATACCGCGAGATCCTCGCTGTCCGCAATGCAGACAGGTGCTTTACAGCCACAAGCGCGATAGTTTCAACAACAAGATGCAGTGCCCCAGAGCCCCTAGCAGTCGACGATGGTCTTGCCGATCATGATGTTGAGGATTTCGACGTCGGTGTCCTTCATACCCACGCGACCCACATAGCCCATGCTGGCGATCGTCTGCTCAACGGTATCTTGGATCAGGCCCTCGCCGGCGCGGAAACCGCGGCCCTGCATGGCCATATCGTGGCCCAGAATCGCCGCATCAACGGCTGCGGAAATCTTGGCGGCACAGCTCGCCTTGGCGCCATCGCACACGATGCCGCCCACGTTGCCGAGCGTGTTCGAAACCGTCGCGCCAATCTGCTCGCGCGTGCCACCGCACAGCCAGGTAATCGCGGCGCCGGCGCCGCATGCGGCGCAAATAGCACCGCAAAACGCCGAAAGTGCACCAATATAGCTTTTGATATGCACGGCAATAAGATCGGACAGCATCACGGCGCGCACCAGGCGCTCGTGGTCGCAGCGCAGGTACTCGGCATATTCCATAACGGGCAATGCACAGGTAATGCCCTGATTGCCCGAGCCGCACACAATGGCGACCGGCAGTGCGCAGCCGTTCATGCGGGCGTCGGACCCGGCGGCTGCACGGGCACGGGCACGGCAGGCGACGTCATCGGCACGAGCGCCCAGCAGCGTACGGCCCACCTCGGCACCCCAAGCGTGCGCCAAGCCCTCTGCGCTAATGGCGCCGTTCAGCTCGATCTGACGCTCAACGGCAGCGCGAGCACCCTCAACATCGCCGTCCTCAATAAAGTCGATGATGGTCTCAATCGACATGGGCGTGTCGGCGCTATCTGCCGCGCGCTCGGCCACCACGCGCTCGGCGCAGGCGGCACACTCCCCCACCGACTTGCCGCACACCGGAATACCGTCGAGTGTATGGCACGTGACATTGGTGTGGTGGTCGGTAATCTCGACGACCGCGGTATGCCCCCCGGCCGTGGCAGTCACCTTGATGTAGAGGTTGGGCACACCCTCGACAAGCGACACATCGCAGTAGCCGGCATCGGCGAGGAGCTCGGCCACGTGAGCACGGTCTTTATCGTCAACACTCTCGAGCACCTCGAGCGCGCTCTTGGCGTCGCCGCCCACGGCACCCAGCACGGCCGCGGCTTCAATACCATGCATACCGCCCGAGTTAGGCACGGTCACGCTCTTTACGTTCTTGATGATGTTGCCCGAGCAGGCAACATCCATATGATCGGGTTCGCAACCGAGCGTCTGGCTCGCCAGCGCCGCTGCATAGGCAACGGCAATGGGCTCGGTGCAGCCGAGCGCACAGACAAGCTCGCGGTTCAAAACATCGCAAAACGCGGTATCACGAAGGGAATCGGCAGGCATAGGTATCTCCTACTTGTATAACGGGCTGGGCTCTCAAAATAGTTCGCTATTATTATTTGATAACAATGCATCAAAAACCACAACCATGGTTCCGGCGGACGGCGCTCAAGCACAAATTGGCGGCATTATTCATGAGAAGCCGGTCTTATTGCATGCTAAAGCGTTTGAGCAAAAAACGCCCGAGCGTTTACACAAAAGTCGCGCTATCATGCAGTCGAACGCGGTAAAACCTTTAGCAATCTCGCCGCACAGACCAGAGAGGAAGCATCCATGAAGATCGGTATCGGTAACGACCACGCCGCCGTCGAGCTCAAGAACATCATCTCCGAGCACCTGAAGGAGCGCGGCTGCGAGGTCGTGAACTTTGGCACCGACACCTCCGAGAGCTTTGACTACCCCATCGCCGGCTACAAGGTGGGTAAGGCCGTTGCCAACGGCGACGTCGACCTGGGCATCCTCATCTGTGGCACCGGCGTCGGGATTAGCCTGGCTGCCAACAAGGTCGAGGGCGTACGCGCCGTCGTGTGCTCCGAGCCCTTCAGCGCCAAGCTCTCCCGCATGCACAACAACACCAACGTGCTCGCCTTTGGTGCCCGCGTCGTGGGCTCCGAACTCGCCAAGATGATTGTCGACGAGTGGCTCGATGCCGAGTTTGAGGGCGGCCGCCACGAGCGTCGCGTCAATCTCATCAACGAGATCGACCAGACCCGCGGACTCAAGGTCGTCGACGAGGCCTAAAGACTTACAACACCATACGTTAACGACAGCCCCCGTCCGGAACACACATCCGGACGGGGGCTGTTTAGTAGATTTTTGGGATATACCTAGAAATCTACTGGAATAAAAAGGGCGCCACGGATGGAATTCCGCGGCGCCAAAGCCACACGCTAACAGCTTTGAGGAGTCAAAGCTGGTTTAGCCAAAGAAACGCTTGATCTCGATCTCGGCGTTCTCCAGGCAGTCGGAGCCGTGGATCACGTTGGCGTTGACATCGACAGCGAAGTCGCCGCGAATGGTGCCGGGGGCAGCGTCAAGCGGGTTGGTAGCGCCCATAAGGGTGCGCATCTTGGAGACGGCGGAGAGACCGGAAACGACCATCTTGACGACCGGACCGCTCGTCATAAAGTCGCAGAGACCGCCAAAGAAGGGCTTGTCCGCCAGATGGGCGTAGTGCTCCTCGACGGTAGCACGCTCGAGCGTGGTCATCTCCATGCGTTCGATGACAAGGCCGCTACGCTCAATGCGAGCGACGATCTCGCCGATCTTGCGATCGCGCACAGCGTCGGGCTTAATCATGATGAAGGTCTTCTCGATAGCCATAAGGTAGCCTTTCAAGTAGGTTCGCGCGTGCCCAAGTCCCATTCCGGCACCCGCCTGGACTGCATCGTAACAGAGTTTTAGCTGCAGTTAAACAAAAAACTGTTTATTGAAACACTACAATTTATTAAAACGTTCCATATGTGTTACTTCTGTTTCGAAGCCCGACTAGAGTATCATCCGACCGCGCATCAACCGCACCGAACCGAGCGGACGGTCGGTTGCCGCCCGTGAACGTAGCCCCTTCACAACCTGCCCAAAGGTCCTACAGAAGTTATCGACAAGCCCCTTCCCCATCGCAACAAAATACGGGCGCCCGCTGCAGCAGACGCCCGTAAAAGCGAAAACGATTTATCAATAAATGGCCAAAGCCGCTTCAACTAAACCCTTACTTTGCCCCGTGGCCCATCTCGACGACCTTGGTCAGCGATCCAAGCACACCTTCGTCGGCAACGAGTTGTGCCTGGGCACGCTGCAGCTGCACGGCAACGGCGGCAGGGGCGGTACCGCCCTCGGTCGTGCGTGCGGCGACAATCGACGGAATGTCGAGCGCCTCGGTAATGTCGTGCTCAAAGAGCGGGCTTGCCTCTTGGAACACCTCAAACGGCAGGTCCTCAAGATTGCAGTCGCGCTTCTCGCACATCAGGACCAAATGGCCCACCACGGCGTGGGCCTCGCGGAACGGCAGGCCACGCTTGGCCAGGTAATCGGCAACATCGGTGGCGGCAAGGTGCCCCACGCCGCACTCGCGCGCCATGGCATCCTCGTTGACGGTCCAGGTCGAAATCATACCGGCCATAACGGACAGGCACTGCATGAGCGTATGGGCGGTATCGAGCGCGCCCTCCTTGTCCTCCTGCAAGTCCTTGTTATAAGCGAGCGGCAGGCCCTTCATGGTCACGAGCAGCTGCACCAGGTTGCCATAGACTCGGCCGCTCTTGCCGCGGATAAGCTCGGCAAAATCGGGGTTCTTCTTCTGCGGCATGATGGACGAGCCAGTGGAAAACGAGTCGGAAAGCGTGATAAAGCCAAACTCGGAGCTCGACCACAGCACGATCTCCTCGGAAAGACGCGACAGGTGCATCGCCATGACGGAGCCGGCGTAATGCAGATCGAGGAGGAAATCACGGTCGGAAACCGCATCGAGCGAGTTGGGAATCACGCCCGCAAAGCCAAGTTCGGCGGCCGTCATCTGACGATCGAGCGGATAGCTCGTACCGGCAAGCGCGGCAGCGCCCAGCGGGCAGTTGTCGGCAGCATCAAAGGCGGCCTTCAGGCGTGTAAAGTCGCGCGCGAACATCCAAGAATACGCCAGCAGATGATGCGACAGCAGCACGGGCTGAGCATGCTGCATGTGCGTGTAACCCGGCAGAATCACCTTGTCGTACTGTTTGGCCGCATCCACCAGCACGTGGCGCAGCTCAAGATTGGCCTCCATGAGCTCCTTGGCCAGCGCCTTGACGCCCAGGCGCGTATCGGTCGCCACCTGGTCGTTGCGCGAACGCCCGGTATGCAGGCGCTTGCCCGCCTCGCCGATGCGACGGGTCAGCTCGCTCTCGATGGACATATGAATGTCCTCGTCGTTGATATCGAAGGTAAAGTTGCCGGCATCGATATCCTGTTCGATTGCGGTCAGACCCTCGGCAATCGCCTGCTCGTCCTTTGCACTGATAATGCCCTGGGCCGCCAGCATCTTGGCATGTGCCTTAGAGCCAGCGATATCCTGCTTATAGAGATGTTTGTCGACCGGCAGCGACGCGCCAAACTCCTGCGTGACCTCGGCCACGCCTGTCTCAAAACGACCGCCCCAAAGAGCCATGGAACCGTCCCCTTTCTCCAAATACCAAAACAAGCGCCCAAAGCAAAGCGCCATGTCGTTAAAGCGATTTATCAACCGCTAGTTTTGCACATTCCCCGCCGTGCGCGAGACCATGTGGCTAATTTGCAAAGAAGTGACGCACCAGGCACTTGGCGCCCATCGACTCCCGCCAGCCGTTGCTCGCCGAGCCGTCAATCCATGCCTTCAGGCTCATAGGGACATCCTCGACCTTCGCAGCATCGAACTCGGGCGCGAGGGCAAATAAAGCATGCGCGATAGCATTGAACATAATGGATACTCCTCAGATATATATAGGCGCAGAGCCGCCAAATTGATAGAAGGAGCCCCGCCGGACAACCCCGGCGGGGCTCGGACTCAGCCGCAGACGCGGCATCATATATGCGGGCGGAATGTAGGGGCCACCGATGTTAAGAAGTGTCAGCAAGCATAACGAAAGGTAGGGACCCCATGCGCCCGTTATGTATCACGCGGATGGGCCGCGCGGATACCAAGGGAAGGAAGACTTAAGCCTGCGCGGCAGCAGAGCTGGGACCCTGAACCTTAGCCCACGTCTTGAGCGACAGCGTGTCGATCTCGATAAAGCCGGCGCTGGCCTTCTCGTCAAACGTGGTGTCGCGGTCGTAGGTGGCCAGACCGTAGTCATAGAGGCTGAAGGGGCTCTTGCGGCCGACAACATGGCAGTTGCCCTTAAAGAACTTCAGACGAACGGTACCGGTCACGAACTTCTGGGTATCGGCCATAAAGGCGTCGAGTGCGTTTTTGAGTGGGCTGTACCACTGGCCGTTGTACACGGCGGTGGCCCAATCCTGCTCGAGCTTAATCTTGGTCTTGAGCAGATCGCCCTCGACGCAAATATCCTCGAGCGCCTTGTGGGCGGTGATAAGCGTCAGGGCGCCGGGAACCTCATAGCACTCGCGGCTCTTGAGGCCCACCAGACGATCCTCGACCAGGTCAAGACGACCAAAACCGTTATCGCCCGAAATCTTGTTGAGGGCGATAACGATCTCGGAGAGCTTCATCTTCTTGCCGTCGACGGCGACGGGCTTGCCGGCCTCAAACTCAATCTCGGTGTAGGTCGGGGTGTCGGGCGTATCCACGGGATTCTTGGTCATAACCCAGGCGTCGTTGAGCGGCTCGTTCCAGGGATCCTCCAGGTGGCCGCACTCAATGGCACGACCCCACAGGTTGTCGTC
Organism: Collinsella sp. SGI.095; assembly: GCF_050314535.1. Taxonomy (NCBI): domain Bacteria; kingdom Bacillati; phylum Actinomycetota; class Coriobacteriia; order Coriobacteriales; family Coriobacteriaceae; genus Collinsella; species Collinsella sp. SGI.095. The sequence goes on along the minus strand of NZ_JBNPNG010000009.1, from coordinate 60,665 downwards.
GATGGAATAGGGGTTCTCGTTGGCACCCTCGGGAACCGGCACATTGTGAGCATGAGCATAGGCGACCTCGTCGGGACGGCACTTCAGATCCCACTCACGCACCGGGGCGATAACCTTAAGCTCGGGGTCGAGAGCCTTGACGGCAGCCTCAAAACGAACCTGGTCGTTACCCTTGCCGGTGCAGCCGTGGGCGACGTAGGTCGCGCCAAACTCGTGGGCGACCTCGACAAGCTTCTTGGCGAGCAGCGGGCGAGACAGAGCGGAAAGCAGCGGGTACTTGTTCTCGTACATGGAATTTGCGGCGATGGCCTTGGTCAGGAACTCATCGGAGAACTCATCGCGCAGGTCGAGCACCTGGCAATCAAGAACGCCCAGGTCGAGCGCTTTCTGTTTCTTGGCATCCAGGCCGGTCTCCTCCTGGCCCACGTTGCCGCAGACGCAAACGACATCGAGATTCTTCTCGTCCTGGAGCCACTTGACACATACGGATGTATCAAGACCACCGGAATATGCGAGAACGACTTTTTCCTTGCTCATGGCTGTTTCCTTTCGCCCTTGGTAGCTAGTTAGAACATCGGTCAGTTGCAAGTCATTTCAAGGTCACATATCGTGCAATATCAGGTTAAATAGCAAAAATCAGCACATACATGCCCTAGAAACATGCAGCAATGTCGTGCTAAAACCCAACGACCTTAAAATGACTCTGTTGAGGCAATTCGCCCCATGCGGACAGAGACGATTGTTATCGTCGTCGGGAGATTGCGCGCTGGCGTCGGATGGCATTGTCTGCAGTGGTGATGATCTTTACGAACTGCATCTGCCTCTCCTTTCACCTATCGCCGGGCGCAATTCTAATATCGCAAACGGTACCTTTTCCTCGGTAAGCGGCTCTTTTGCCGTCTCCGTTTTCGATGGTCGCTATATTACGCTAAAGTGCCCGCTGCACAAGCGACAAATTCAAATTTCTGAAAAGTTTTTTCATTAGTTTGTGAAATGCAGTGCAAATACGCTCCGTTCCTGCGAAAATACGCCTGACTACGAGTTGATGGTTATAACGTCTGAAACAATTTCGAAACGAAAGGCGCGTTTTATGCAAACTTACGAATCGGACGCCAATATCGGAAACATTAAGCTCATCGCCGTCGACATGGACAAGACGCTGCTGACCGACGAGCGCGTGCTGCCGCAAGGCCTTGACGAACGCCTGGACAAGCTCGCCGAAGCCGGCATCGTATTCTGCCCCGCCAGCGGACGTCCCGCCCCCAAGCTCGAGGAGATGTTCGAGGGCATCAAGAACCGCCTCGCCTTTTGTCCCGATAACGGCGCGTGCGTGATATATCGCGGCAACTATATCTATAAGAGCAATATCGATGTGGCGCTCTACCACAAGGTCCTGGCACATGCCGTGGAGGACCCGCGCGCCGTTCCCGTCCTGTGCTGCTATGACGATGCTTACGTTTTGGCGCGCGACCACAAGTACCACGACGAGATCAGCATCTACTATTCTGCCATCAACTACATCGACACCTTTGAGGGTCTTGACGTCGAATCCAACAAGATTTCGATCTTCTTCCCCGCCTACGACGCCGAGCCTGCGTTCCGCGAGACCTATAACCCCGCGTTCTCGGATCAGCTCTACGTCACCAATGCGGGCCGCGAGTGGATTGACTTTATGAACCTGGGCGTCGACAAGGGCGCCGGCGTCGCGCACCTGTGCGAGCACTTGGGCATCGATATCGCCGATGCCGCCGCCGTGGGCGACACCTACAACGATATCCCTATGCTCGAGCGCGTCGGGCATAGCTTTATCGTGGACAATGCCGAAGAGCATATGAATGCGCACGCCAAGTGGCGCATTCCGAGCAACAACGACGGGGGCGTACTGACGCTCATCGACGCCATCTTGGCGGCTCGGTAATCTATCTCATCGCCATGCCCGGGGCCGGCCGTTTGATTTTTGCTCGGTCAGGTCCTGGGCTCGCTCGAAGGCCACATTAAGTGGCCTTCGGCTCGTGCGGAATCTACAAAAATCAAACGGCCGGCCCCGGGCATGGCTATGTTGACTTGCTTGCCGCCTAGATGGCGTCTTGGGTGTCTAGATACTTGGCTGATTTTTTGGAATGAAGGGGGCTCCTTGTTGGCAAGGAGCCCCCTTCTGCCTTTAGTTACTTTGGAACTGTGGTTGCTTTCCTATTTCGCGTCGGCCCAGGTTATGCCGGTGCTGGCTTCGGCGATGAGGGGTACGCGGAGGTCTACGACGTGCTCCATGACGTCGCGGACCATGGCGGTCAGGCGCTCGACTTCGTCGACGGGGCACTCAAAGTCCAGTTCGTCGTGCACCTGCAAGATCATGTGGGCGGCAAAGCCCTCTTCTTCCAGGCGGCGGCTTACGCGGGCCATCGCGATCTTGATGATGTCGGCGGCGGTGCCCTGCATGGGGTGATTCATGGCCGTGCGCTCGCCAAAGCCGCGGAGCTGTGGGTTTTTGGCCTTGAGCTCTGGAATATGGCGACGACGGCCATACATGGTCTCGGCATAGCCCGTCTGCTTGGCGCGCGCCACCACGTTGTCGAGGAACGTGCGCACGCCCGGGTAGGCCTCGTAGTAGCGATCGATCATGCCACGCGCCTCGGCCATCGAGATGTGCAGCGACTGCGACAGACCGTACGCCTGCTGACCATACACAATGCCAAAATTCACGGCCTTGGCGCGACTGCGCAGGTCGGGAGTTACCTCGGACACGGAAACGCCAAACACGCGCGCGGCCGTCTCGGCATGGAAGTCCTCGCCCTCGTTAAAGGCGCGCACCAGGTGCTCGTCACCCGAGAGATGCGCGAGTAGACGCAACTCGATCTGCGAGTAGTCCACCGCCAAAAAGACACTGCCCTCGCCTGCCGAAAACGCCGTCTTAACGGTACGGCCCAGCTCAGAGCGCGTCGGGATGTTCTGCAGGTTCGGGTCGCTCGAGGACAGGCGACCCGTTGCCGTGATGGTCTGGTTGTACGTGGTGTGCACGCGACCGTCACCACGGCGCAGCGGACCTAGCGTGTCCAGATAGGTCGACTTAATCTTGGACTTCTCACGCCAGTCCAAAATCAGGCGCACGATTTCGTGGTCGCGCGCAAGGTCGCTCAGCACTTTGGCGTTGGTCGAATAGTACCCGCGCTTGGTCTTTTTGAGGCCCTTGGTCGGAAGCCCCATAACGTCAAAGAGCACGTGCGAGAGCTGCATGGGACTGCCGATGTTAAACGTCTCATCACCTGCCAGGTCGCGAATGCTGCGCTCGACCTCGGCAATCTGAGTCGCCAGGCCCTCGGACAGGCTGCGCAGCCGGTCGGGATCTACGAGCATGCCCGCGCGCTCCATCTTGGCAAGCACCGGCACGAGCGGCATCTCAATGCCATCGAACACGTTGGCGGCGTTCTCGCGGGCCATGCGGTCGCGAAGCGGCGCCACGAGTGCCAGCGTCAACGCCACGGTACGGGCAGCAGGAGCAGGAGCGTCCTCGCCAGCACCATCCGCACCGCGCGCCGCAGGCAGCGCCATCTGCAGATAGGTATCGGCCAGATATGCCTCGTCAAACTCGGAACGGTCGGAATCCAACAGGTACGCGGCAACCACGGTATCAAAGATGCGCACGGAATCGACTGCCAGCGGGTCCATGAGCTCGGGCTCAGAAGAATCGATGGGCGAAAGCTCATGCAGCAACGCCTTCATGTCCGGGCTCGCCACGCGGCCCTCCATAAACAGGCGCGCGAGCACGCCAGCGATAACGCCGTGGGCGGAATTGAAGCCCTCGACAGCGGCAGGCGTGCCGTCATCGGCTTCCTCGAGCGCAAAGAGCCCCTTGGGCGTCGCCAGCCACAGCGTACGCGTCAGGCCAAAGAGCGCACCCTCCTCCTTGTCATCGTCCACCAAGGCGGCGACCCACTCGTCCGCATCAATCGCGCGAGAGATCTCGGCCGCCACAGCAGCAAGTGCCTCAGCATCGCCGGCGGCCGCACGCGAAACCGCGGGCATCTCGAACGCGCTGGCAGCGGGCACGACCCCGCCCTCGCCGCCAATCAGCGCCAGGAAGCGGTTCTGCATGGCCGTAATGCCAAGTGCGCCCAGCGCCGCGGACACCTCATCGGCAGAAAACGATGGGAAGGACGTCGCGTCAAAGTCGAGCTCGACAGGTGCATCGGTGCGGATGGTCGCAACCTTGCGGCTCAGCAGCGCATCGTCGATGTGTGCACGCAGGTTCTCGCCCATCTTGCCCTTGACCTCGTCGGCATGCGCAATGACCTCGTCCAAGCTGCCGTACTGCGCGATGAGCGCGCTCGCCTTTTTGGGGCCGATGCCCGGTACGCCGGGAATGTTGTCCGACGTATCGCCCTTCAGACCGTAAAAATCGGGCACGAGCGCCGGTGTAATGCCGTGATACAGGTCGTCCACGCTCTCGGGCGTCATGATCGCCACATCGGACAGGCCCTTGCGAGTCGAGACCACGTTGACGTGCTCGGTCACAAGCTGATACATGTCACGGTCGCCGGTCACCAGCAGCATGTCGCAGCCGGCCTCCTCACCCAGGCGCGCCATGGTTCCCAGGATATCGTCGCCTTCCCAGCCCTCGGACTGCAGAATTGGCACGTTGAGCGCCGTGAGCAGCTCCTTAATCATGGGAAACTGCGCATGCAGATCGGGGTCCATGGGCGGGCGCTGCGCCTTGTACTGCGGCAGCATCTCCATGCGCACGCGCGGCTTGCCCTTGTCAAACGCCACGACCACACCGTCGGGGTTAAAGGCATCGATCATCTTAAGAAACATGTTCAGAAAGCCAAAGATCGCGTTGGTGGGGCGACCGTCCGGCGCGTTCATGGTCGGCGGCACGGCGTGGAAGGCGCGGTGCATGAGCGAGTTGCCGTCGATAACGGCAAAGGTGCGGCGCTTGTCAGACATATTGAATACCTCGCTTTGGACTGGGCACGGCTTGCTCACTCCAGTTTACACGCTCCCCGCCCCGCGGCCACCGCACATCAAGCTCCCCCGCCACCGCGCGTTCCCGAGTGATACGATGGCTCACGGTACAACAACCAGCACGATCGATCCGAAAGGAGCCTGCGTCATGGAGCGTCCCTGCGCATGGAAAAAGTACACGCCACAGCAAATCGAGGAGCTCGAGGAGCTTTGCCGCGGCTATAAGCAGTTTTTGAGCGAGAACAAGACCGAGCGCCTGTGCGTCAAGACCGGCATCAAGATGGCCGAGGAGGCGGGATACGTCGACCTGGAGACCGTGATCGCCGAAGGCCGCGAGCTCAAGGCAGGCGACAAGGTGTACGCCGCCAACCACGGCAAGGATCTTATGCTCGTCAACCTGGGCACCGCCCCGCTCGAGCAGGGCTTTAACATCCTGGGCGCCCACGTGGACTCGCCGCGCCTTGACCTCAAGCAGAATCCCGCGTTCGAGGCCGGCGACATGGCCTACCTCGACACGCACTACTACGGTGGTGTCAAGAGCTACCACTGGGTGGCCTCCCCGCTCGCACTCGTGGGCGTCATCTGCAAAAAGGACGGCACCACCGTCGACATCAACATCGGCGACAAGGCCGACGATCCGGTCTTTACCATCTCCGACCTGCTGATCCACCTCTCGAGCGAGCAGATGTCCAAGCCCGCCAAGGACGCCGTCGACGCCGAGATCCTCGACGTGATCGTGGGCGGCCGTCCCGTAAAATTTGACGAGGACGACAAGGACGCTCCCAAGGAGCCCGTCAAGCAGATGTTCCTGGATATCCTCAAGGAGCAGTACGACGTCGAGGAGGAGGACTTCCTCTCCGCCGAAATCGAGGTCGTGCCCGCCGGCCCCGCCCGCGACATGGGCCTCGACCGCTCCATGATTTTGGGCTATGGCCACGACGACCGCGTCTGCGCCTACCCCTCCATGCTCGCCCAGATCAATGTGGCCAACGTGGAGCGCACGAGCATCACGCTCATCGTCGACAAGGAGGAGATTGGCTCCGTGGGAGCCACCGGCATGACAAGCCGCTTCTTCGAGAACACCGTCGCCGAGATCATGACGCTCGCCGGCGAGGGCAGCCCGCTGGCCCTGCGCCGCGCACTCGCCCGCAGCCGCATGCTCTCCTCTGACGTATCCGCCGGCTTCGATCCGGGCTACGCCGGCAAGTTCGAGACCAAGAATGCAGCCTTTATGGGTCGCGGCCTGTGCTTTAACAAGTACACGGGCAGCCGCGGCAAGGGCGGTTCCAACGACGCCGACGCCGAGTATATGGCCCTCATCCGCGACATTATGGACGAGGCCGGCGTGGACTTCCAGACCTGCGAGCTCGGTCGCGTCAACGCGGGCGGCGGCGGCACCATCGCCTACATCATGGCCAAGTACGGCATGAACGTCATCGACTCCGGCGTTGCCGTCCTGTCCATGCACGCCCTGTGGGAGGTCGCCAACAAGGCCGATATCTACGAGGCCTATCGCGGCTACAAGGCCTTCCTCGAGCGCGCATAATCAACCCTTCATCAGTTGCGGTGAGATACGGACTAAACTGGCCCATAAACGGCCAAAACAGACCGTATTACACCGCAACTTCCTTTTTGGCAGAGGAGAGTCCATGCTGCAGGTCATCATTTCGCCCGCCAAGCAGATGCGCGCAGCCCAAGATGCTTTTGAAGTCCTGGGCATTCCACCCTTTGTGCGCGAGACGGCTCGCCTCCACCGCGCACTGCTAGATATCGAGCGGAATGAAGGCAGCGGCAGCCTGCAGGCGCTGTGGAACGTGAGTGACAAACTGCTGGGGCCCTGCCTCAACACCCTGCATGAGTTCGAGCCCATCTTGCAAAACGGCGATCTCGACAATCCCGCACTCGCCCGTCACCTCTCCCCTGCCGTCATGTCCTATCACGGCATTCAATACCAAAGCATGGCGCCCGAGGTGATGGATTCCGCACAGCTCGCATGGCTGCAAGACCATCTGTGGATCCTCTCGGGCCTTTACGGATGCGTACGCCCCTTTCATGCCGTTGAACCGTATCGGCTGGAGATGGGCGCGAAGCTTGCCGTCGACGACGCCCGAGACCTCTACGCGTTTTGGGGCGACAAGCTCGCACGGGTCATCGCTCCGGCAGGCTCCAACGCCACGATCGTCAACCTCGCCAGCGCGGAATACGCCAAAGCCGTTCTGACCCGCCTCACCACCGACGCCACGGTCGTCACATGTCTCTTTGGCGAAGGCATCCGCAACGGCAAGCCCATCCAACGCTCGACCGCCAGCAAAAAAGCGCGCGGCTCCATGGTGCGCTGGATGGCAGAAAACAAGTTCGAGGATGCAAGCGGGCTCACCGCGTTCGACGTTGGTTATCGTTACTTTCCCGAGCTTTCAAATAAAAACACTTTGGTCTTCCTGAACGAACAGGCCTTGTAGGACTACCGCTACTTTTGAATGTGCTGCCTAGGCACGGCGTCTATTCCGCCAGGCCGTCGGCTTTTGCAATCTCGCTCGTCGAGCCATCTTGGTAGGTAACCTTAACGTGCTCCACCTCGGGCGTCTCAACACCCGACGGAGGCTCCAGGCGCCATTCCGTCAGGGCTATATCCATGGTCGTGGGTACATCCCCCTGATCTTTGAGCTCGACCGACAGCGTCCTAAGCGACGCATCGAAGGTCACGCGCTCGATCTCTTCACCAGGAATGGAACCACCGCTCAGCTGCAGTTGCACAAACTTGTCGCGCGGATACCAATAGTCGCCCGGCGCGGCAACGGTATTGCCACCCGCGACCTTCGCCGTCATAATCGGCAGGCTATCGTCCGCCTCAAACGTCCAGGAAACTCCCCCACGCCCGCCAAACGTCCAGATACAACAGGCAATCACCATCACGACAAGAATCGCGAAACCAATTGCGACCAGCCCATGATGGGCGCGGCTCTCCTCGGCCGACACATCCCACTGCGTCTCTCGATACAGATGCTTGTCTTCCATGTTCGCCTCCCCGCGGGCATGCTCGTCGCGTCAATCGTACCCATTCGAGCTATACTTGAGCCCACCACATAAACGGGGAGCTTGCAGGACAAGACGGCAGGCTGAGACTGGGCGCGCCCGCCCTGACCCGCAAACCTGATATGGGTAATGCCAACGAAGGGAGCCGTGCCAATGAGCACACAGACCGAGCCCAAGCTCGTCACGCAAATCGACTTCGCCCGCGCCGGACAAATCACACCGCAGATGAAGGAGGTTGCCGAGCGCGAGCATCGCGACCCCGAGTACATCCGCGAGCGCGTGGCCGACGGCCGCATCGCCATTCCCGCCAACATCGTGCATATCAAAAAGGGCATGCGCGCCTTTGGCGTCGGCGAGGGCCTGTCTACCAAGGTCAACGTCAACCTGGGCATCTCGGGCGACAAGGCCGATGCCGCTGAGGAATGGAAGAAGGTCAAGATCGCCGAGGACTTTGGCGCCGACGCCATCATGGACCTCTCCAACTCGGGCAAGACGCGCCAATTCCGCCAGCAGCTCATCGACGAGACGCCGCTCATGGTAGGCACCGTCCCCATGTACGACGCCATCGGCTACATGGAAAAGCCGCTTGTCAAGCTTACCAAGGACGACCTGTTCGAGGTCGTGCGCGCGCACGCCGAGGACGGCGTGGACTTTATGACCATCCACTGCGGCATCAACAAGTCGGTCACCAAAACCTTTAAGGAGACCGGCCGTCTCATGAACATCGTCAGCCGCGGCGGCTCACTGCTGTTTGGCTGGATGGAGGTCACCGGCAACGAGAACCCCTTCTACGAGTACTTTGACGAGCTGCTCGAGATCTGCCACGAGTACGACGTAACGATTTCGCTCGGCGACTCCTGCCGCCCGGGCTGTCTCTACGACTCCAACGACGCCACCGAGACCGCCGAGATGATCGAGCTGGGCAAGCTGTGCAAGCGCGCTTGGGCCGCCGGCGTCCAGGTCATGGTCGAGGGCCCGGGGCACATGGCGCTCGACGAGATCGCCGCCAACATGAAACTGCAGAAGCGCCTGTGCCACAACGCCCCGTTCTACGTGCTCGGGCCGCTGGTGACCGATATCGGCGTGGGCTACGACCACATCACCGCAGCCATCGGTGGCGCCATCTCCGCGAGCTCGGGTGCCGACTTTTTGTGCTACGTGACACCGGCAGAGCACCTATGCCTGCCTAACGCCCAGGATGTGCTCGACGGCCTCATGGCCACCAAGATTGCCGCACACGCCGCCGACATCGCCAAAAAAGTGCCCCACGCCCGCGACATGGACGACAAGATGGGCCAGGCACGCCGCAAGCTCGACTGGGACGCCATGTGGAAGTGCGCGCTCGACCCGGTCACCGGCAAGAAGCGCTACGAGGAATCCCCTGCTGCCACCGAGGGCACCTGCACCATGTGCGGCAAGATGTGCGCCGTCCGCACCGTCAACAAGGTGTTCGAAGGCACGACGATCGACCTCGGCATGGAGGACTAACTCGTCACCGGAGCCATAATCGGCCACAAGGCGTTCGTCAATTGTTGACGTGTGAACATTTTCTTACATTTACGTAAAGATTGCGCCACCCGCCCGGGATCGGCATACAGCCGGCCCGGGCAACTTTATAATGCGGGCAGGAGACCCATTTGAATCCGACCGAACAAGGGAGCGAACATGGATCGTAGTAAGGTACCTGCCGTCCTGTCCATCGCAGGATCCGATTCCAGCGGCGGTGCCGGCATTCAGGCCGACATCAAGACCATCACGGCGCACCGCCTGTATGCCGAGACGGTCATCACGGCCATCACCGCACAGAACACCCTAGGCGTCACCGCCGTGCAGAACATCTCCCCGGATATTGTCGCGGCGCAGATCGATGCCGTTTTTGACGATATCCGCCCCAGTGCCGTCAAGATTGGCATGGTTTCTTCTGCCGAGATTATCGAAGTCATAGCCGACCGCCTGAGCGCCTGGGACGCACAAAATATCGTCGTCGATCCCGTCATGGTCGCCACTTCGGGCGCTCGTCTCATCGCCGAGGACGCCGCCGAAGCGCTTACACGCCGCCTGTTCCCGCTGGCGACCGTCATCACGCCCAACATTCCCGAGGCCATGGCGCTGCTCGACTACGAGGTCGATTCCGAGCGCACACAGCAAAACGCTGCCATGCTCCTCACCCGCCGTTTTGGCTGCGCGTCCCTCGTTAAGGGCGGGCATTTTGTCAACGAGGCCAACGATGTACTAGCAGAGCCCGCGCCGCTCGATGACGAGGGCAACCACCTGGGCGATCCGCTCACCACGTGGTTCCGCCACAAACGCATCGAGACCGACAACACACACGGCACCGGCTGTACGCTTTCATCCGCCATCGCCTGCGCGCTGGCCCAGGGCATGGATCTTGCCGATGCCGTCAACGCCGGCAAGGCCTACCTAACCGGCGCTCTCGCCGCCGGCCTGAACATGGGCAAGGGCTCCGGCCCCGTCAACCACATGTGGCAGTACTAAAAAGCCAGCAGCCAAAACCACCGCACAAACCACCACAAAGGCGCCTGTCCCTTTGTGGTGGTTTGGGGTCGCGCTACTGACCAAGCATCTCTTGGAGCTTGGCTGCCACGGCGTGGCCCAGGCTCTCGTGGCTTTCGGGCATCATGTGCAGATAATCGATATCGCCCGGCTCGGCAAAATCAGCGGCATTCAAAAAGTCGCAGCCAAACTGTTTAGCAGCATACGCATAGTATTCGGCAAAATGCTCCGAGGCCTCGACGGAGCGCTCGTCAAAGTCGGTCATGTACACATCGGCGATCTGCGGTTTAATCTTGATAGGCGCCATCAGCAGAATACGCGGGCAGGGCGCGGCTTCGGTCCAGGGAAACGCGCGGACGGTGCGAATCAGCGCCATGGCACCGTCAGCGATATCGGCAGCCCCCACGCTAAAGACCGTCTTGCAGTCGTTGGTGCCCAGCATAATCACGATCGCATCCAGCGGCTTATGAGCCTCGAGCAGCATCGGCAACGCGCGGATGCCGTTGAGATTAGTGTCCAGATGGCACATGTCGTCGCGTACCGTCGTGCGGCCGTTGAGGCCTTCCTCAATCACGTGCCAGCCCTCGCCCAGGTCGCGCTGGGCCACGCCGCACCAGCGCACATCGTGCGCATAGCGTACCGCGGTGCCGTCGCGCATGCCCGCCGGATCATAGCCGTAGGTATTGCTGTCGCCAAAGCATAGAACGTTTTTCATCGTAAGCCCTTCCTCTAGTAAAAAGAAAAAGTCGGCGGGAGCAGTCTCTCCCGCCGGATCGACCTATCTGTCAGCACATACCGATTACAGGTACTTGCGCCAATCGTCATCGTCTTCATCGTCCTCGGCGGCAGCCTGGGCCTGCTCGGCGGCGCGGACAGCCGCAGCGCGAGCGGCAACCTGGGCATAGGACTCCTCGTTGCGCTCGGGGAAGTTTGCCAGCACGTGCTCGAACTTGGCAAAATCTTCGTCCCAGCGCGTAGAGGGCACGGCAAAAAAGACCTGCTTGACCTTAAAGTCGCCCGATGCGAGCTCCTTGCGGAAGAGCTCGGCCACGGCCTCGGCGTCAAAGCCGTTGTTGTCGCAGCCCCAAGCGCCCAGCACGAGCTTCTCGCGACCCAGCTCGTCGCAGATGGCAAGCACAAAGCGGATGCGATCGCGCAGGGCGTCCAGCAGGGCATCGTCACCCACGCGATACTCCTGGCGAGCGCGCTTGGCGTTGGGCGCGGCGGCCACGATCACGTCGGCATACGCATGCACGTGGTTGCGGTCGAAGCGCACCGCGGGCACCACCAGCGCACGGTTGCGGTAAAGCTCGCAGTTGATATTACGGCGACGGTTCTCGCCGTACCATTTGCGCTGCTTATCGAGAACGTTGTACAGATACGAATCGGCACAGAGCGTGGCCTCCTGACCCAGATAACCCTGGATGTAGCCGCCGCCCGGGTTGGTGAACGAGGCAAAGGCGAGCACGGCCATGTCGCAGAACTGCGCGTAGCCTCGGCCGTTATCCAGAATGGCCTGCGTGGCAGAGGCGTCGAGCACGGTGACCTCGGGCAGGACCGGAGCGGGCTCCTCGGCAGCAGGCGCGGGCTCGGTCTCCGTGGCTTCCTCTGCGGGCACAGGCTCGGCCACGACCTCGGTCTCGGCAGGCACAACCTCGGCGGCCTCAGACTCATCGGCAACCTGCTCTTCGGCAGCAGCCACCTGGGCCTTAGCCTTCATCGCCGCGACAAATCCGGCAGGCATGCCCTCGAACTCGCGCACGCCGGCAAGCGAGCGTTCGATATCCTTTGCGCACGCTTCGGACACAGTCGCCACGTGACGCTCGGCGGCCTTGGCACGGGCCTCGCGCTTGGGATTGGGCTGTCCCGCGCGGTTGGGCCTACGGTTACGGTTCCTGTTGTCGACGTCTGCCATAAGTGGTCACCTTTCTCGGTCGCTGCCGCTATCGGCTTTTCCCATCCATGATACCCCGCCGCGTACAAAAAAGGCGGCCCCGAAGGACCGCCTTTCGCATCGATTTGCGCGCGGCAAGCACCGCTGCAATCTGGCACTAGTCGCGACGACCAAGGATGTTCAGAATGCGCAGAAACACGTTGATAATGTCCACGAACAGGTTGGACGCCATGAGCACGGCGTTGGGCAGCGTGGGCGGCACCGTCGTGGCCACGTAGGTGTCGTAGCCAATAAAGCCGGCGAACACCACAATCACGATCAGGTCGGTGATGGTCTGCGAGACGCCCATGAACATCAGCACGATCTCGACCAGAATCGTGGCAAGCAGAATGCCAAAACCAATGCCGTACACACGCTGGAAGAATTTGGGGAAGGTCACGCCCAGTGCGCCAAAGACAAAGGTGATGGCGGCAGTGGCGATAAAGGCGGTGTTGATGGTGGGCAGGTCGTAGTTGGCAAGGCCAAACGACGCGGTCAGACCAAAGGTGCTCGCAAAGATCGCGTAACCCGCGAGCGACAGGCCCACGGACTGTTTGCTGGCGGCGGCCGACATCATGACGATGCCGACAATGGTCAGGATAAACGAGCCAAAGACCAGCGGCAGGGCGGCGCCACTCATCATCATGCGCGCAAACGACATGGTGCCCGTAAAGTAGGCGCCAGCGCCCATAGCGCAAAAACCCAAAAAGATCAGGGCAGACATGGCAAGGTTGTACGCGCGCGGCGACATCTCCTTGGCACGGCTTGCTCCGGTCTCGATGGGGCCGTTCTGATAGCCCTGGATATCGTTCATAATTTCGTCCTTTCAAAAAGCGCCGCGACAGCGCCGTAGGCGACAAGATTCCTGCCATTGTACCCGAATGGCGCGCTCTTACCCGCGGCGCTCACTCTCGAGTGTGCGGTCGAACGCCCACACCCACCACCGCATTAGATGAGCCTGCGAGCCATCCGGTCGCTCACGCGCCTGGTCTTCCAGATACAGCTCGGTCGTATGTCCGCCAAAACGAACCTTATAGGTTGCCGTACGAATGCCGTGAACCGTCAGGCCAAAACCGGTAGACGAGACAATCTCGTCAATTGTAAAGCAGCGACCGTCGACCCAGCAGACGGCAACCGGCACAACTTGTCCGCCCGCGAGGATGCGGGCCACGACGTCCACATACTGCTTGTGCACGCGCCGAGTTTTGCCATCTGTCTGTCGATATTCCATGCCCCTATTATCGAACGCATGTTTGCATATTGTAAAGCGAACAGACTGTGGTTTTGGGGTGTCGGAGCGAGCGCACGTGTCCTCACGGCGTGTTAGCAAAAAGAACACCCGCGGTCAACAGGGCTAATATTCAATTTTAGTGCCAAAAAATTCACTTCTCCCGTCAGAACTCGGTAAAGAAACCCGCAGGAGGTGATACGATTTATCATGATTTTGTAACGTTTCTGCAAACTTCGAGAAAGCCCATATATGGACGTAACGTTCTCAGCCTTCCTCGGCCAACTTGTTTCGAACCCAGTCCTTGCCGTCACCGTGTTCCTCGCGCTCGGCGCCATCTTCGTCAACGGATGGACCGACGCGCCCAACGCCATCGCGACCTGTGTCACCACGCGTTGCATGCCCGCCCGCGCCGCCATTCTCATGAGTGCCGCGTTCAACTTTTTGGGCGTGCTCATCATGACGCACTTTAATGCCAGCGTTGCCAACACCATCTCCCATATCGTCGACTTTGGCGGAAACAGCACCATGGCGCTCGCGTGCCTCTGCGCGGCCCTGTTCTCCATCGTCGTCTACGGCGCCACGGCATCGCGTTTTGGCATCCCCACCTCGCAGAGCCACAGCCTCATCGCCGGTCTGACCGGCGCTGCCATCGCCCTCGGCGGCGCCAGCAGCGTCAATGTCCACGAGTGGATGAAGGTCATCTACGGCCTGGCGCTCTCCATCGGTCTGGGCTTTGTCATGGGCTGGGTCCTGTGCAAGCTTGTCTCGATTCTTTTCGCTGCCGCCAACAGGCGACGTGCCAACGTCTTCTTTAAATATGCTCAGATCGCGAGCGCCGCGGCCATGAGCTTTATGCACGGCGCGCAGGATGGACAAAAGTTCATCGGCGTGCTCTTTTTAGGTGTCGCCTTTGCCAACGGACAGACCGGCGTCGGCGACGCCGGCATCCCCATCTGGATCATGCTGCTGTGCTCGGCCACCATGGGCATCGGCACCAGCGTGGGCGGTGAGCGTATCATCAAGTCCGTCGGCCAGAGCATGGTTAAGCTCGAGAAGTATCAGGGCTTCTCTGCCGACCTGGCAGGAGCCGCAAACCTGCTGCTTGCCACGCTCACCGGTATCCCCGTGTCCTCCACGCACATCAAGACCTGCGCCATCATGGGCGTTGGCGCCGTCAAGCGCCTCTCGGCCATCAACTTCGGCGTGGTCAAGGACATGATGTTCACGTGGTTCTTCACCTTCCCCGCCTGTGGACTCATCAGCTTTGTTATGGCCAGGCTGTTCATGATGTTCCTCTAGTCAAACCGAACGTCCATCCGGACCGCATTACCTCGCCCACCCGTCTTCGCCCCGAAAGGATCACTCATGGCAAAGAAACCCGATTCGTTCTACTTTGACAACTACGTCGCCTGCGCCGACTTCGCCGTTCAGGCAGCCGAGCTGCTCACCAAGATTTTTGAGAACTTTGACCCCGCGCAGATCCACGACATGCTCGAGAAGATGCATGCGATTGAGCATGCAGCAGACAAGAAGCACCATGAGCTCGAAGACGCCCTGCTCACGGCCTTTATCACCCCGCTTGAGCGCGAGGACCTTAACCTAATGAGCTGCTCGCTCGATACCGTGCTCGACCGTATTGAGGGTGTCGTGCAGCGCCTCTACTTCACCAACATCCAGAGCATCCACCCCGATGCCATCGTGATCGCCCACAAGGTGACCGACGCCTGCCGCGCCATGAAGGACCTGATGGTCGAGTTGCCCAACTACCGCAAGTCCAAAACGCTGCGCGAGCTCGTCATCCAGATCAACACCATCGAGTCCGAGGCCGACGAACTCTACATCAACGCCATGCGTAACCTGCACGTCAACGGCAAGGACCCGCTCGAGGTCATCGCCTGGCGTGACGTGTACGCCTTCTTGGAGTACTGCGCCGACTGCTGCGAGAATGTGGCCGATGTCGTGGATTCGATTGTCATGAAGAACAGTTAATTGGGGGTACGCGTCCCGGCGGCGAAGGGTCGGCACCTGTTTGCTTTCTCACTCCGGCTGCGTAGCAGAGTCGTTCGAAAGTAAACAGGTGCCGGCCCTTCGCCTTACGTATCACCATTGGAACTTTGGCTGATAGTTTTAGCGCAATGGGGGTTAGGCTGAAGGGACCTTTGGTACCCGCTCGGACACTTTGGCCCTTGGTGAGCGTTTGACTGATTGCTGCTTTGGGTACTCTTTAGGTTACTTTGGGTTTGTTTGATTTTAATTGTTGGAGGGCTTGTATGTCGTATATGGATCTGGCTCGGTCTCGGTATTCTTGTCGTGAGTTTGCGGATCGTTCTGTTGAGCAGGCTGTGGTGGATACCATTGTTGAGGCTGGACGCATTGCTCCTTCTGCTTGCAATAATCATCCAACCCGTGTGATGGTGTTGGATACGCCTGAGCTTCTGGAAAAGGCAGCTGCTTGTCAGCCTCGGTTTGCTCGTGATGGGTCCATCTTTGGCGCTCCGCTCATCTTCCTCATTTGCAGCGTTACCAACGATGCTTGGGTGCGTCCCTATGACCAGATGAACTCCAGCGCTATCGACACCTCGATTGTTTGCGATCAGATGATGATGGAGGCCGAGGAACAGGGCCTGGGAACGTGCTGGGTATGCCATTTTAAGCCCGAGCTAGCCCGCGAGCAGTTCAACCTGCCCGAGGGCGTTTATCCCTACCACATGCTCGTCTGCGGCTATCCCGCCGACCATATCGCCGACCCCGAGCATCGCGAGGCCCGCACCATTCCCCTATCCAATTTCCTCCTCAAGTAGTTTTGGCCCATGCCCTAAAATCTACCTTTTACCGCTCAAACGTTCGCCGAGTTCTGCCCTATCGCACGCAGAGCTCGGCGTTATGTTTCCCAACCCGTATACAGCTACAAAAAAGGAGCTCGCAAGCGCGAGCTCCTTTTTTGTAGCTAGATTGTAGTTTTGGCGCTAGTCCAGGTCGTCCGCGGCAAAGTTGTCAATCGGGGCGAAGGGGTCGGCCACGGGGACAACCGGATCAGCGACAGGCAGCGGCTCGGCGGCAGGCATGGTCACGGCAGGAGAAGCCGCGGAACCGACCGGCGTAGAAGCCAGCAGATCGGCCGGGAAGGAATTCTGAGCATCGTCCATAAAGTGCTGAATGAGCTTGAGATACTCGGCCTTGAACTCCTCGCGGGAAGCCTTCAGACGGTCAATCTCCTCGAGCTCGGCCTGCTTCTCGGTCAGGGCCTGACGGATGACCTCGCGGGCCTTGGCGTCGGCCTCGTTGCGGATGCGGTCAGCATTCTCGTTAGCGTCGTTGACAATCGCCTCGGCGGTCTGCTGGGCCGCGATGAGAGCGGCGGAAATCTGACGCTCCTGAGCGGAGAAATCGGGAGCGGGAGTGGCGACAGGGGCAGCCTGAGCGGCAGAATCCTGGGCCTGCGCAAGCTGAGCCTGCGTATCGGCAAGCTGCTGCTCGGTGGCGGTCAGGCGACCCTTAAGATCAACGATCTTGGCAAGCATAGCGTCGACCTCGGAGGACAGGGTCTCCAGGAAGACGTCGACCTCGGCGGGATCGTAGCCGCGCTTGGCCTCAGAGAAGGTCTGAGCCTGGATGTCAGCAGGGGTAATAGCCATAACAAGTTCTCCTTTATCATCGCCTTGGCGCTAAGCGCCCGACATAGGTTACTGAGCCAGTCCTATACGAGTATACCTATAAGTAGCTGCAGAATCAGCTTCTGCACCAACTGCAACGCAATAATCGCAACGACCGGTGAAAAATCGATACCGCCCATCGGCGGCATAAACCGGCGAAACAGGTTGAGCCAAGGGCCGCAAACGCCGTCGAGCACCGCCGCGATATCCTGTAGCAAACCACCCTGCTTCATGGGAATCCACGTCATAAAGCAGTAGACCACAATCAACGTGGAATAAAAATTAAACAGCGTGTTGACAAGCTGAACGATGGTGTAGATGTTGATGGGAATCTCCTCACCTTGTCTTTACTTGAGATAGCCGTCGGCGCGAAGCTTCTTAAGATCCGAATCCTTGACCTCGCAGCCGGCGGGCAGCACCATAAACACGCGGTCGCCCACTTCTTTGACCGAAGCGCCCAGGCCGCAGGCAAAGCCATAGCTAAAGTCCAGGACGCGTTTGGCGACCTCGGTGCGAACGCCCACAAAGATCAGCGCGACAGGCTGCTTGGTGCGCACGCGGCGCACGACCGTCTCCACGTCGTCATAACTCTCCGGACGAAGAACGTAGGCCGGCAACTGAGGCGTGGCGTTGATGATATTGCTCGCATAGGCAGAGGCATCGCTCGGCGTTGAAGCAGGAGCGGGCACAGCGGCAGCGCGGACCCGAGCGTTCTCGGCGTAGCTTGACGGCGTGTCATAGGCGCCGGGACGATAACCGCCCGCAGCGGCATCCTGAGAGCGCGAAGGCGGATTGTACGTCGTAGCGTGACGGGAGTCGTCGCCGATCAGTTGACCGGAACGCGTGTACACAGCAACCGACTCAGCCTCTCCGCGGCGTGTCTGCCCCAGCAGTCCATTGCTCGGTTCATCTTGCGTGTAGAAGCCCTCGCCCGAAGCACCGCTGTAGCCGTTGTTCTGATAGCCGTCGTCATAGCCGTCATCGTAACCGTAGTCATCATCCTGGCCATAACCCTGGTCATAACCCTGCTGGCCGCCTAGGTGCATTTTATTTTTAATTTCGTCAAGGAAACCCATGGTTGTGTCCTCTCACGGTCTAATGCAGGCGCTCTGATAATCAGCGCGCACTTCAGGCTCTTATTTTACTTCAAACTCCGGGCTAAATACTACCCTGCCCAGGCGAACAAGCGTCGAGCCTTCCTCAAGGGCAGGCTCAAAGTCCTCGCTCATGCCGCAAGAAAGCTCAGGCAGACACAGATCGGGGTGTGCCGTCTCCAGCTCATCCCTCAACTCACGCAGCCCGGCAAAGGTTCGGCGCGCCACATCCTTATTCCCCCGGGGCGCCATGGTCATAAGCCCCTGCACGCAAATTCCCTCAAGCTCCGCAAGCTCGCCGGCGGAGGCACGAACCTCATCGGGCGAAAAGCCGCCCTTGGACTCCTCGCCGCTTACATTGACCTCGATCAGCACCCGCTGGGGAGCAGAAAGCTCGCCCGCTTTCATGTTGCGGACGGCACGGCTCGAGATAGCCTGCGCCAAATGAAGCGACCCCACCGAATGAATCAGCTCGGCCGCACCCAGCACCGCATTGATCTTGTTGGTCTGAAGATTACCGATCATATCGAAGCGCACCTCGGGCAGCTCCGGATGCTCCGCCAGCCCCGCAAGCTTGCGAACAAGCTCCTGCGGACGGTTCTCGGCAAAATGACGATACCCTGCCTGGATGGCGGCAACGGTCTCATCGACGCCAACGGTCTTGGAGACGGCAATCAGACGTGCGGCATCGTGAGAACGGCCCGCGCGATCGAGTGCGGCATAAAAGCGTTCGAGAATCTGCTCGCGGCGAGCGCGCATAACGTTCAAATAATTATCCATTGCCAATCGCCTCCGCTAACAGCCATACAAGTAGTCCCATGCTAACGCAAGAGCGCGGCCCTGCATGTGCAAGGCCGCGCTCACTTAGGTATTTACAATCTTTCGACGAACGGAGCTACACTACTCCTCGTCATCCTCGGTATCGTCCTCGTCCTCGAGGTGCTCGAGCAGGTAGCGAAGACCCTCGCTCACCTCGTTAGCGGGCACCTTGGCAACAAAGCGCGCATCGACAGCGGGCCTCATGATGACGCCCTCGCCCGAAGGCACGCGCATGCTCTCGAGCTCATCCTCGTCCGTACGGGCGATATCGCCGGCGTTCATGCGCTGGCCGGTCAAAAGGAAGGTCAGACGGCAGGCGGCATCGATGGAAATCGAGGCGATGCGATCGAGGTAGCGCGAAACCATGATGGCGCGGCGCAGATCGTCATAGTTGCTGTCGTCGTCCATAAACTCGCCCGCGTCCATGCGGTTGAAGGTACGGAAGAACTTCTCATAGGCCGCATGCACCGGCTCGTCCTCGACGGCCAAGTTGCAGATGATGGACATGTCGTTGGTGACGAGCGCGGAAAGCGACGAGCCCAGCACCTGGTATACGGCTTCGGCCTCGGCCTCAACCGTACCGACGAGCTCCTGGGGCAGCGAGATATCGGCCTTGACCATATGACGCGTGGCGCGGCAGATCTGGCGAACCTTATCGGTCATGCGCTGCAGGTTAAAGTCGACGTAGATGATCGTCTGCAGCAAGCGGAAGTCGGAGGCGACCGGCGACTGCGTAGCGATCAGGTTGTAGCACACGGCCTCCAGGTTGGCGCAGCGCGCGTCAATCGAAAGCGTGCGCTTCTTGGTCTTGGTGGCGAGCTTGCGGTCGTCGGTCACATAGGCCTTCACGGCGTCGTGAAGAGCCAGGTCTACAGCCTCGTAGATGCTCAACATCTCGTGACGAGCCTCGACGAGCTGACGGGAAAACAGTTTGCGCATGGTTCACTCCAATCAGTTGGGTGCGGTCATGCCGCCCGCACAGTGAATACGCACCGGACCAGGTCCGATCGGCTTGGGACTAGTCGCACCGATCAGCCAAAGCGGCCGGTGATATAGTCTTCCGTCCGCGAATCCACCGGGCTGGTGAAGATCGCGTCGGTTTGACCATACTCGATGAGCGTGGCGGGCTCGCCGGCAACCTCCTGCAAGAAGAAGGCGGTGTAGTCGCTAATGCGAGCTGCCTGCTGCATTGAATGTGTGACGATGATGATCGTCATCTCGGGCGCCAGCTCGGCCATCAGATCCTCGACCTTGGAGACGGACGTGGGGTCGATGGCGGAGCAGGGCTCGTCCATCAGAAGGACATCGGGCTGCACCGCGAGCACACGCGCGATGCACAGACGCTGCTGCTGACCGCCCGAAAGCGCCAAACCATCCTTGTTGAGCTGATTGGATACCTCTTTCCAGAGGTTGGCGCGCTTGAGCGATTCTTCCACGATGTCATCGAGGTCGCTTTTGCTAGTCACGCCCTGCAGACGAGGGCCAAAAGCAACATTCTCGTAGATGGATTTAGGAAACGGGTTGGGCTGCTGAAAAATCATGCCCACGCGGCGGCGAAGGTCGACCGGGTCGACGCCCTCGGCATAGATATCGTTGCCGTCGAGCGTCATGGTGCCCTCGACGCGAGTGCCCTCGATAAGGTCGTTCATACGGTTGATACAGCGCAAAAACGTCGATTTGCCGCAGCCCGAAGGGCCGATAAACGAGGTAATGGAGTTTTTGGCGATGTTGAGGTCGAGACCCGTCAGCGCATGAAAGTCACCGTACCAAAAGTTGAAATCCTTGGCCGTGATGGCCGCTTGCTCCAGCGTGGGAGCGGACTGATAGACGGACATGGGACTCCTTAACTAGCGGCGTTTGCGCGACAGATAACGCGCAAACAGGTTGAAGGCCAGAATAATCGCCATCAGCAAAAGCGCGGTGCCGTAGGCTGCGTTCATGTTGATGCCGTCATTGGCAAGCAGATAAAGGTGAACGGTCATGGGGCGACCGGAATCGAGCGGCGAAATAGGCAGGTTGATGGCCTGGCCCATGGTGTAGAGCACCACGGCGGTCTCGCCGATGGCGCGACCGATGGCAAGCACGATGCCGGTGGCGATGCGGCCAAAAGCCGAAGGAAGCACGATCTTGGAGACGACCTGCCACTTGGTGGCACCCAGGCCATATGCGCCCCAACGGATATAGCGCGGAACGGCGCGGATTGCCTCCTCGGTGGTACGCATGACAATGGGCAGCATCAGAAGTGCGAGCGCCAGGGCGGCCGAAACCATCGAAAGACCCAGGCCCATGGCCTCGACAAACAAGGCGTAGCCAAAAAGGCCCATAACAATGGAGGGCACCGAGGCCAGGGCATCGGCAGCATAGCGAATGATGTCGACAACCTTGCCCTGCTTGGCATACTCGGCCAGATAGACCGCAGCCAAGACGGCAACCGGCGTGCAGATGAGCATGGCGAGCGCCGTCACGTAGACGGTCGAGACGATCGTGGGCCAAATGCCGCCCTCGGCGTTTACTCCCTGCGGCCAGCCAAAGATAAAGTCGAGCGAGATGTTCGGCAGACCGTTGATAACTACATAGGCGATGATGGCGACCAGCACCAGCGTGGTGATATAGGCCGCGGCACGAAACACGCCGAGCATAATCTTGTTGGACAGATCCTTGTTGATACGACCCTTCTTACCATGGGAAAGGGCACGCTTGATGCGTTCGCGCGACGAGGTCGTATCGACCGTCGTGTCAACGGAATCGGACATAGCCTACCCCCTCTTCTTCTTGGAAATCAGACGGACGATGCCCACCAATGCGGCGGAAATGATAAACAGGACCACGCCCATGCCAAACAGAGCCGAGCGGTGCAGGCCCGAGGAATAGCTCATGTCGAGCGCGATCTGGCTCGTGAGCGTCGAGATGGGGCTCGAGATGCTGTCCGGGATGACCGGAGCGTTGCCAACGACCATGAGCACGGCCATGGTCTCACCGATGGCACGACCCATGCCCAAGACAATCGCATCGACGATGCCCAGCTTGGCTGCAGGCAGCACGACCTTGTAGATGGTCTGCCACTTGGTGGCACCCATGGCATAGGATGCCTCGCGAATGCCCATGGGAATGGAATTGAGGGCATCGATGGTGAGCGTGGTGATGGTGGGAACGATCATGATGGCGAGCACGAACCACGCTGTCAGCGCACCAAAGCCAAGACCGCCGGTCAGCTGCGCGATAAACGGACGGATGATGACCATGCCAAAGAAACCGTAGATGATGGAGGGGATACCCGCCAGCAGGTCGACGGCGGGGCTGATGAGACTGCGCACGCGCTTGCCGGCGATCTCGACCAGATACACGGCCGTGCCCACACCCAGGGGCACACCCATGGCGAGCGCACCGACCGTCACCAGACCAGAGCCCGCCAGCAGCGACATGATGCCGTAGTGGCCCTCGGAGGGCGCCCACGTAAAGCTAAAGAAGTCCGCCAGACCGATGTCGGTAAAGACGGGCAACGCCGAGTACGTGGTAAAGACAAAAATCAGGATGACGGTGACGACCGCCAAGAACGCGCAAGCAAAGAAGATCCACTGCAGCGCCTTCTCTTTGAGATAGGTGCTGCGCGACACCAACGCCAACTCACGCTTTTTGGGCGCCTGAGCCTCTCGCTCAATCTGGGGGGTTTCCTGTGCTTCCATGCTACTCACTCCCCTTTCCGTCGTTGGTGACGGGAATAAAGCCCGCCTCGCGAATCTGCTTGTCCATCTTCTCCGACGTCACATAGTCAATGTAGTCCTGTGCACGCTGCGAAGGCGTACCCTTCACAAAGAAGTAAAGGTCGCGCGAGATGGGGTAGCCGCCACTTGCGACCGTCTTCTCGGATGCCTCGACATGGTTGACCGAAACAGCCTTAACCGAAGTCTTAGCGTTGAGGCTCTCGACAAAACCCAGCGAGATGTAGCCAATAGCACCACGCGAACGGGACACGACATCGCGTACCTGGCCCGTGCCCGAAAGAACGGCAGAGCGACGATCGAACGGCGTGCCGTCCATCACGATGGTACGGAAGGCCTCGCGCGTACCGGACGCCTCATCGCGGTTAATAACCTGAATCTTCAGGTCCTCTCCGCCGACTTCCTTCCAGTTGGTAATCTTACCGGCGTATATGTCGCGAAGCTGCTCGGTCGAGAGGTTGTCGACCGGATTATCGTCGTTCACGATGACTGCGATGCCGTCGTGCGCGATTACAATCGGGGTCAGGCCCAGATTCTGCTCGTCGGCATTGAGGCCACGAGACGAGCTGGCGATGTCAGCCGTGCCGTTGCTGACGGCCTCGATACCGGCAGAAGAGCCAAGGCCAGAGACGAGCACGTCGGTGCCGGTCTCCTCCTTAAAGCCCTCGGCCGCAATCTCGGCTATGGGAAGGCAGGTGGTCGAGCCGGCCACGGTGATAGAAGACGTGGAAGATCCCGAGGAGCAGGCACACAGCGTAAGCGTGAGCACTGCCGCGCTTAGGACCGATGCGATCTTTCTCATAGCATCACGCCGATCGCAGCATGGCGCCCACAGGTGCCGCCCTCGTTGCGGTAGGAATAAAAGCGGTCGTTCTGACGAACGGTGGAGAGCTTGGTGTCCACAATGCCGTTCGCTTCGACGCCGGCGTCCATCAGCGCCTCGCGAATGGCGGCGGAAAGATCGAGCATACGAGAAGCGGCAGCATCGATGCACGCGAACTCGGAGGCAAAGCGGTCCATAAGTTCTTGGGACACCTCGTACTCGTCACCCAGGATATGGGGCCCAATATAGGCAGAGATGTCGTCTGGCTTGCAGCCAGCCGCCTCGCAGAGCGCTTGGCACGCCTTGGCGGAAATGCGCGCAATCGTGCCCTTCCAGCCAGAATGCACCACGGCAAAGCCGCCGGGAGCCACCAGCACAACGGGAACACAATCGGCAAAGCAAAGCATCACGGGCACCTCATGCGCCGTGCAGACGAGGGCATCGCAGCCCTCGGCAATCTGCTCGCGAATGTTCTCGAGATCATCGGCGCCGTTCGAGGTCACCGTCACGACATTGTCACCGTGTACCTGATTGGGGACAAGCAGGTTGTGCTCGCACTCGGCAATACCCATGGCCTCGAGTACGCGGCGACGATTTTCTTGAACGGCAAAGGGGTCATCGCCAACATGCGAGCCCAGATTGAGTGAGGAGTACGCATCTTCGGAAACACCGCCAGTGCGTTCGGTGAAGGCAAAGCGGACATCGTGCGTCGCGCCCTCTACCAACGTAACTCCATCATGGTCGACACGCGAAACGTTGTCCGCACGTGCTGCCATACTAAAGCCTCCTAATAACACGAGTATCGCGGCCAAGCCGCAGCAGTCCGTGCCATACGGCTGCCATACTTCTACAAAAGGATACCCGCAGCGGTAGGGACCAAACGTAAGGGGAACGTAAAGAGATTGGAGACTTTCGTTTACAAACGAGAAACAAAACGGGGTGCATCCAAATGGATACACCCCGTGCAGGTCGATGAGAAAAACGAACTAGAAGCTACCACGCTTAAGGAAGTCGGGAAGCTCAAACTGGTCGTTACCAAAATTGGGAAGCTCCGTACCGCCGACATTGCGGGTCGGGGCAGACTGAGCCGAGCTTGCAGCGGGAGCGGTACGCTGAGGCTCGACAACGGAAGCCTTGCTCTGGGACTGCTGGGCAGCGAAGAGCTCGTCCTGACGGTTGACATTAGAGTCGGAGAAGCCCGTAGCGATAACGGTGATGCGCACCTGATCGCCCAGGGACTCGTCGACAACGGTACCAAAGATGATGTTGGCCTCGGGATCGACGGCGTTGGCGACAACGTCGGCAGCGTCGCTGATCTCCTGGATGCCCAGATCCTTGGAGCCGGCGATGGAGAGTAGGACGCGCGTAGCACCATCGATAGAGCTCTCGAGCAGCGGGCTGGAAATAGCCTGCTGGGCGGCGTCGACGGCACGGGTGTCCCCAGAAGAAGTACCGATACCCATCATGGCGGTGCCGGCCTGCTTCATGATGGTCTTAACATCAGCGAAGTCCAGGTTGATGATGCCCGGGACGGTGATGAGGTCGGTGATGCCCTGGGTGCCCTGGGAAAGGACGCCATCGGCAATCGCGAAGGCCTCGAGCATGGTGGTCTTCTTCTCGGCGATGTCGAGCAGCTTGTCGTTAGGGATAACGATCATGGTGTCGACGCAATCGGAAAGGGTCTTAATGCCCTCTTCGGCGCTCTTCTTACGCTTGCGGCCCTCGAAGGTGAAGGGCTTGGTCACGACGGCGACGGTCAGCGCACCGACCTCGTTCATCGCGATATCGGCAACGATGGGAGCGGCGCCGGTGCCGGTGCCACCGCCCTCACCGCAGGTGATGAACACCATGTCGGCGCCAGCGAGCGCCTCGGCAATGTCATCGCGGGACTCATCGGCAGCCTTGCGACCAACCTCGGGGTTGGCGCCAGCGCCCAGGCCGCGGGTAAGGTCGGTACCGATGTGGACCTTGATATCGGCATCAGAGATCGCGAGCGCCTGAGCATCGGTGTTGATGGCAACAAACTCGACGCCACGAATGCCCTCTTCGATCATTCGATTGACCGCGTTGGTACCGCCGCCGCCGACGCCGACCACCTTAATGACGGCAAGGTAGTTGTTGATCTCTGTCTCGTGCATGTCGGTCCTCCGAACAAAGGTTATAGCCATAGCATGGGTTGACCCCTGCGCACATTAACCTTCAGGTTGAAAGTAAATGCAAAGGTAAACCGTATTATGTTTGCACATTATGAACGTATCAGTCAAATAATTGACCGTGAAAACCAAACAAACCAGATAAACGGCGTGGTATGGCCCCTCAACAAAGCCACGCACCGACGCTAAGCGGTCGGTGCGTTTCTAAACGTATAGTTGCCGGGAGACCGAACGTTGATGTAGGTTACGCCCTCTACCTGCGACAGAAGCTTGGTCACGACGCGTTCCTTCTTGGCGATATCATCAGAATCGCCCAGCGAGACCTCAACGCCATTATCAAGATTCGCCGAGATGGCCTCGACCGAAGGTATAGAAATATCCTTGATCTGCGCCAAGAATTCGCCGGAAAAACCACGCACGTAATCCAGGCCCGCTTTAACGGCCTTGGAAGAAACAGCCCGCCCCGAGACCGGCTCGACATCAGCCGAGACATCGGTAAGCAGCACGGCCCCGTAGTGCTTGGCCAGCGCCAACGCAGCATCGATACCGCTCAATGTGTTGGCTCCCTCACCCGAAGTGACGACATTTCCCTGGTCGTCCACCTCCACAGAGGTCGAAAGCGGTGCGATCCAGGTGTCATCGTCGCCGATGGCCCAGGCAAGATCGTCGGAACTTATATAAGCGATCGCGGTGACCTTGCGCTCCGTCGGCGTAATGACGAGCGTGTGGGGAAACTGCCGTTGAACGTCCACGCCCGAAACCCACGGGTTCTGCTTGAGATCTTCGGTAATCTGGTCGGGATTTACGTTGAAGAGCGATGTGTTCTCGGGCAGACTGATCAGCTGCATGGCATCGTGCTTGGTCACATGCTCGCTGCCCTCGATCTGAATATCGGTAGCGGCAAACAGGCCGGAATTGATAACGACGATGGCAACGACGGCAAGCACGGCCACAGCCGCCAAGATACCGCCCACGATTTTGCCCTTGCCCTTAACGGCAGAGGCGGCCTCGGACGTCTTACTCGCCATGGCGCCAAGCGACGACAGCGGATTGATACCCTTATTGGTCGCAGGTGCCTTAGTGGCGGGCACCGACGTCAACGAGCGCGGCTTGGCAGCGCCCAACGTACGACCGGGATGCGTCGCTTTAGCCCCCAGCGAGGGCTTGGGCGTCACTATGGGCCGAGAGGGCTTGGCACCCATCGCCGACTTAGACGTCACCGAGGGGCGCGGAGCCGGGTGAACCGTCTTTTTTGCGGCAGGGCGTCCACCAAGTTGCGAGCCGACGACCGGACGTTTGGCGGACCGTACGGATCCAGCGGACTTGGAGGACACAGGGGGCTTGCGTTGAGGCTGGACGGGTGCGCCGGAACGCCCTCCGGCGCGGCGGAAGGTAGGTTTCGATGCTCTAGAAGCCGAGGAATTTGACTTCCGGTCTGAGCTCGATGCCATACGCCTCCCTCACCTTTCCGTGCACATGCCTGATAACCGCGGCCACGTCATCGGCCGAGGCGGTACCGTTATTAACGATAAAATTAGCGTGTACGGGCGAAACTTCCGCACCGCCAACCGAAAAACCCTTTAATCCACAATCCTCAATCAGCTTGCCAACGCTCGCGTCGGGTGGATTGCGAAAGACCGACCCGCAAGAAGCGCGACCCATGGGCTGCGTGCGTTTGCGCCTCGTCAGGTACCGCTCCATACGCTCGCGAATGTCGGCCTTAGGCGCAGGCTTGAGCTTAAGCACGCACTCGAGAATAATCTCGTTACGCGGCAGGCTGCACTCACGATAGCCCCAGGCAATCTCGGACCCCGCATAATGCTTAATGCCGGATGCCGGGTCAAACGTGACCACATCCTCGACAAGCGAACCTATCCACTCGGTCCGCGTACCGGCGTTCATAGATACGGCGCCGCCGACCGAGCCGGGGATGCCAACCGCAAACTCAAGGCCCGAAAGCCCGCGCGACAGGGCATCGTTGACCAAACGTGCGAACATAACGCCCGCGCCAACGGTCAGCGTGCAACCGTCCTCGGCAACAACGGTGCGCTGAAACTCACGCCCCAGCGAAATGACGGCGCCGCGATAGCCCGCATCGGCAACGAGCAGATTAGATCCCTTGCCGATAATGACCCACGGCACCTGCTCACGGTCGAGCACTGCCACGGCACGACGAAGGGCATGATAGCTATGGCACGTCACGAAGAGGTCGGCCTTGCCGCCGATACGATAACTCGTATGACGCGCAAGGCGTTCATCCTCGACTACATCCGTGTCGATCATGCCCGAAAGCGCCATGACGGCGTTAAACAGACCCATAGGGGCTAAGCGTCTTTCTTGGCAGTCAGATACTCGATGAACTCAGGGCCAACGGTCGTAACGTCGCCGGCGCCCATAGTAAGCAGCAGATCGCCCTCACCTACCATCTTCTCGAGCTCACGATTGAGCTCGAGACGGCTGGAGCAGTACACGACCTCCTTGCCAGGGTGCTTGGCGCGCACAGTATCAGCGAGCATCTTGGAGGTTACGCCCGGAATCGGCATCTCGCCGGCAGAGAACACATCGATGAGCAGCAGCTTATCGGCATTGGCGAAGGCATCGGCAAAATCATCGCACAGCGCCTGCAAACGCGAATAGCGGTGCGGCTGGAACACGACGTCAACATGCTTATAGCCCAGCGACGAGGCGGCGGCAAGCGTCGCCTTGATCTCGGTGGGGTGATGGCCGTAGTCATCGACCACGGTGATGCCGTCAATATCGCCCACATGGGTAAAGCGGCGGCGGACGCCCTCAAAGCTCGAAAGCGCCTCGGCTGCGGCATCGACGTCGAGACCCAGGACATGGGCAACGGTTAGCACTGCCGTGGCGTTGAGCATGTTGTGGCGACCGGGGTTGCTCTTGATCTCGACAGCATGCTCGGTCCCATCCTCAAAGCGAACGGTAAAGTCGCTCTGAATGCCCTTGACATCCGGATGCACGCAGACGACGTCGTTGGTTTCGGCAAAGCCATAGGAAAGCACGTGGCGACCCGTCGACTTGGCGAGTTCGACCAGATGCGGGTCCTCACCGCAAACGATGACGGTACCGCTCTCTCCAACCAGGCCCATAAACTTGGCAAAGGTGGCCTCGATCTCCTCGATGCCCGAGTAGTGGTCGAGATGGTCGGCCTCGACGTTGGTCACGATGACCACGTTGGGGTTCAGGAACAGGAACGAGCTGTCGGACTCATCGGCCTCGGCGACAAAGTAGTCACCCGAGCCGTTCTTTCCGTTGGTATCGTAACCCTCGACGATACCGCCGATCAAAAAGCTGGGATCCAGACCCATGCGGTCGAGCATGGTGGCACACATCGAGGACGTCGTGGTCTTGCCGTGCGTACCGGCAACAGCGATGGTGGTGTAGCCGTGGCCCAGAGCCGAGAGCATCTTGGCGCGGGGCCACACAGGAATACCGAGCTCGCGAGCACGCACAAGCTCGGGGTTGGACTCGGGAATAGCGGTAGAGACCACGACCACGTCGGGCTTGACCTCATCGATCGTGGCGGCCTCGTGGCCCACATGAACCTTCACGCCAGCACGGGTAAGCTGACGAATGTAGCGCGAGGTCTTAAGGTCGGAACCGGTAACGGCATAGCCGCGCTCGTGCAAAACGAGAGCGATGCCGCTCATGCCGGCGCCACCGATACCGATAAAGTGGGCGCTCTTGAACTCGGGCGCGGAGGTTGCAGTCTGGGAATCAGCCATGTGCTCGTGTACTCCTTGCGTAAACACTGCCTGTAACCCGTTAACTGTACCGCACCTACCGCATCCGCGCGAGCGCAAGCTCGATATCCCGTCTAACTAACGCAAACCCTCTACCGCATCGGCCAAAAGTGCGGCGGCGCGGTCCTGAGCCAACCCGCGCGCCGCCTGACGCATGGCATCGCGCGCTGCGGCGTCATCGACCAGATGCAGCAGCTCCTCGGCAAACGCCGGAGCATCGATATCGGCATCGGCACAAAGCACGCCGGCACCGGCATCGACCAGATAACGCGCATTGGTCGTCTGGTGGTCGGCCGTGGCATGCGGATACGGCACGAGCACCGAAGGCACGGCGAGGGCGGCAATCTCGGCCACGCTCGAGGCGCCGGAGCGCGAGAGCACCAGGTCAGCTGCAGCTAGCATGTCGCCCATGTTGTCAATGTAGGGCTGGACGCGATAGCGCTTCGTCTCATCGGACGTCAGCGCCAAAGCACGCTCGGTGTCCTCAAAGCCGTCGGCTCCCGTCGAATGCAAAATGTAGAGATTCTCGCGGGTCAGCAGCTCACTCTTGAGCGAGGCTACGCGCTCGTTGAGATGCTGGGCACCGAGCGAACCACCAAAGACGAGCAGAAGCGTCGCATCCTCGGGCACGCCAAGTGCCTCGCGGCCGCGGGCGCGATCGCCCTCAATGACCGAGCGGCGCACCGGATTACCGGTCATGAGCACATGCTCGGGGTCGCCCTCGCGCTCAAAGACAGAGCGCGCAGCCGGCACCGAGATACACACGCGGGCGGCATGGGAACTCATCATCTTATTGGCCAGGCCCGGAACAGAGTTCTGCTCGTGCAGCAGATACGGAACGCCCGCATCCTTGCACCAGCCCAGCAGCGGGACCTCGACGTAGGCACCAAAACCGATGGCAGCATCGGGCTTGCCAACCTTTGAGAAATGGCTGGCGAGCGAGCGCTTGGCCTTATTGACGCGCCACAGCGAGCTCAACGCGGTCCAAGGACGGGAACGGTCGAAGCCCGTGACCGTGATAGGTACAAAATCGAACCCGGCCTCGGGAACCAAACGACCCTCGAGCTTGTGCGACTGGCCCACGAACACAACATGATGTCCGCGGTCGCGCAACTCCTCAGCCAAGGCAAGCGCAGGGTTGATATGTCCCGCCGTGCCGCCGGCTGCGATAGCAACGGTCATCTTATCGGTCATGAAAATCCCTTCGTACGCGCGGTCCCTGATCGTCGGTGCGCAGACGCGCCGATGGGTCCGAATTCAAATTGATTCGATTATATCCGCCGCCCGAGCTTCGGGGGTTCGGGCGTTGGGGACGCCCCTGCGGAGCCGTTCGCGGGCGCGGACGAGCCGCCGGCTCGGACGCAGAGCCATCCAAGACGGTAAAACCGTTGCGCGAAGGGCGATCGCCGCGCACATGGGGCACGCCGGCGGCACTCTCGTCCATAACGGCAAAGCTCTCGCGGCGACGGTCGTACTCATCACGACGGGCGCTCTCGTGCGAGACGCGCAAGATCAGCCCCGCAAGCATAAGCGATACGATAATCGACGAACCGCCGTAGCTGATAAATGGCAGCGGCTTACCCGTCATGGGAAACACGTTGAGGATGCCCAGCGCATTGATCAAAAACTGCACCGCGAGAATGACTGCGGAACCCGATGCCATGAGCGCTCCGCGACGGTCCGCAGCCTGCTCGGCAATGCGAAACGCTGAGTAAATCAGCATCGCAAAGACCAAGAAGAGCAGCACGGTCCCGACAAAACCGACCTCCTCGCCGATAATGGCCAGAATATAGTCGTTGTGTGCCTCGGGCAAATACGAGTACTTCATGGTGGAGTTACCGATGCCACGGCCGAACAAGCCGCCCGAAGCAAACGCCATGATGGCAAGCGTTGCCTGATAGCCATCGCCATACTCGTCGGCCCAAGGGTTCAGGGCAACCTGAACACGCACCATGCGGTACGGCTCTGCAACAAGCGCAAACACACTCACGACAATGACGAGAATGATCACGCCGATGATAAACTTGGGGTCTAGGCCCGCAAATAACGCCATACACATGAGGGTCAGCGAGATGATCAAGACGGTGCCATAATCGGGCTGGATAAAGATCAAAAAGAGCGAAATGCCCAAGTAGACGACCATCTTGCGAAGGAACTCGTTGATGTTGCCACCGGGCGAAAAGAAACGGTCGAGTATGATGGCCGAATACGCGATGGCAAACGGCTTTAAAAACTCAGACGGCTGGAACTGAATACCGGCGATGTTGAGCCAGCGCGTGGCGCCACGGCTGCCACTGCCGACAAGAAATACCGCAAACAGCAAGAGAATCATGCCGATAAGGAAGATCCTAAGTACATCTTCCCCAAACCAGCTGTCCGGCAAGACGCGAACGATCGCAACCATGGCAAGCACGCCAACCCCGGCAAAGGTAGCCTGTCGAACCAGGAAAAACGTCGCCGAGCCGTTCTCGTGCAATGCCTCGACCGATGACGCCGAGTACACCATCAGCAGACCAAAGCACACTAAAGTAAACAGGCACGCCATGAATATCAAACGAGGGCGCATGATGCGGGCGGGGACGCCGGCAATATAGCGTTCGCTGAGCGTCTGCCCGCCGCGACCGGAACGCGGCGTACTGCGCTGCGAGGAAGCACGGTCCGAGTCGGGCCTCCTCATACCTTGTCGGGGGCTCTCCTCTCTCACCGGCGGCCCCTATTCCATTTGCGATTTCGCTGCGGCGGCAAGCTGGGCCACGTAGTCCTTAAACACGCGGCCGCGCTCCTCGTAGCCCGAGAACTCATCGAACGAAGAACAGGCGGGAGAAAGCAGGATCACGTCGCCTCGGCTCGACAGCGAACGGGCAACGTCGACGGCGTCGCGCAGGTCGTCAGCTTGAGCGATATCAACGTCACCATCGACATCGGCCTCGTCCATAGCGGCGGTAAAGCGCTCGCGCGCATCGCCAAAGCAGACGACCGATCGCACGTTGTCCATGACAACGCGGGCGAAGGACTCGAGTGGCGTGCCCTTGTCGTGACCACCGAGCAGCAAGATCACGTCGTCGTCGGGAAACGCCGTCAGGGCCTTTTCGACCGCATCGGTGTTCGTTGCCTTGGAATCGTTGACGTAGCGCACGCCATCGATCTCGCCACAGGGCTCAACGCGGTGCTCCAGCGGCTGGAATGAGGCCAGGCCGCGACACACACCGTCGACATCGGCACCGACGGCCAGGGCAGCCGTGGCAGCGCACAGGGCATTGATGACATTGTGATGTCCGGAGATTTTGAGCTCGGACGTGGCGATGAGCGGGGTCTCGACGCCCTTCAGGCGAATGACCATCTTGCCATCGCGCACAAATGCGGCGTCCTCGCCCGCAGGCTCGTCAAAGGCGACCTTGCAGATGCGACGACCCGGCGTGTAGACATACTCATCGAATTCATGGATACCGGCATCCTCGACGTCGATAACCACAAGGTCATCATCGACCATATTCTCGAAGAGCTTAATCTTGGCGAGCGCATAGTTCTTATGGCTCTTGTGCCAGCCCAGATGGTCGGGGGTAATGTTGAGCAGCACCGCCACGCGGGGGTGAAGCTCCTGGGTCGTTGCGATCTGATAGCTCGAAAGCTCAGCTACAAACCACTCGTTATGCGCGCGGTCGTCGATTTCGTTCACCGGAGGCTCACCGATATTACCGACAGCAACGCTCGCCTCGCCCGCTGCCTTAAGCAGGTAGTCGGTCAGCGACGTGGTGGTCGTCTTGCCATTGGTGCCCGTAATGGCGATCCAATTTTGGGGAGACAGGCGGTAGGCAAACTCGGGCTCACCCATGATCTGGACAGCGTGATCGCGGCCAGCCTTAAAGAATGACGAGAACTCCGAGATGCCCGGACACGTCACGCATACATCAAACGCGCCCTCGACCTGCTCGGTTCCGTAGACAAACGATACCCCGCGCGCCTCGAGCGAGCGCGTGGCATCATTGGGCTCGGACGTGCCGCCACCGTACACGGTAACGGTACTCACGCGCTCGGGGTGCGCAAGCGCCCAGCGAGCGACATCAAGACCGGACTTACCCTGGCCCAAGACGAGCAGGCTAAAGAAATCTGCAAGAGGCATGAAAAACCACTATCCCAACTGGAAAAACAGGGCAAGGCCCAGAGCGCCAAAAGCGGCAGCGACAATCCAAAAACGGATGACGACCTTAGTCTCGGCCCATCCCTTCTTCTCGAAATGATGATGAATGGGCGCCATAAGGAAGACGCGCTTATGCGTAAAGTGGAAGTAGACGACCTGAATCATGACCGACAGGGTCTCGACGATAAACAGGCCGCCGATGATGAGCGAGACGACCTCGGTGTTGGTCATAATGGACGTGCAGGCAAAGGCCGCACCCAAGGCAAGAGAGCCGGTATCACCCATAAAGATACTCGCCGGATAGCAGTTGAACCAAAGGAAGCCCAGGCAAGCACCAGCACATGCGGTACAGAAGATAGACAGGTTTACGTCACCGTGCAAAAACGCCATGGCAGCCATGGCAAGCATGGCAATCATAGAGGTGCCACCGGCAAGGCCGTCCAGGCCATCGGTCAGGTTCACGGCATTAGAAAGACCGGCGATCATCAGCCAGCAAAAGACGATGTAGAGCCACGGAAAGGTAAGGCCACCAATGGTGGTCGAGAAGATACCGAGGTCAATCGTCAGACCGCCGGGAAAACGAATCTCGGGGGCAACGCCGCACCAGCTGACGGCAAGCACGGTAAACGTGACGCAGATGATGGTGAGACCGATCATCTTGGCGTGGGGCGTCAGGCCGAGCGAACGACCGTGCGTGACAGAGGTCAAATCGTCGATAAGGCCCAGAACGCCGGTTGCAAGCGTGGCAAGCAGCACGAGCACAAGCTCGGTGGTGAGCTTGCCCATCAAAAGGCACGTCAGCGAAACGGCTACGAGAATGACAACGCCGCCCATGGTGGGCGTGCCCTGCTTAATCAGGTGGCGTTTGGGTCCATCGGCGCGGACCTGCTGGCCGATACCCTCGACCTTAAGAAGCTTGATCCACCACGGCATGAGCAGCAGCGCAATGGCGGCGGCGATGCCAAGTCCCAAAAAGGCCTGGTATGTAGGATACGCGGGGTTCCCGAACATGGGCTAGCACACACCTTCCACAAAGCGGTCGAGCTCGACAAAGCGAGAGCCCTTGACCAGCACAACGTCATGTTTCTCAAGTGCGCCGGCCATACGGTCGAGCACCTGCTGATAATCGGAGAACACCTGGATGCGGTCCTCGTCCATGCCCATCATGCGCGCGGCTTCGGCCATACGAGCGGCCAGCTCACCGCCCACGCACGCCAGCATATCGAGCTTCTTAGCCGCGGCATAGGCGCCCACCAGCTCATGCATGCGGGGGGCCTCGTCGCCCATTTCGCCCATCTCGCCCAGAATCGCCATTCGAGAGCCGGAACACGAAAGCGAGCACAGCAGGTCAAGGCCAGCAGCCATGGATTCGGCGCTGGCGTTATACGAGTCGTCGATAATGCGGGCACCGCTCTTGGCGTGTTTGATCTCCTGACGATGACCGGTAATCGCGATACCCCTAAAGGCAGCATCGATCTGCTCGGGGGTCACACCCAAACGATAGGCAACTGCGGCGGCCTTAACGGCATTGGGAACGGACTGGACGCCGGGAATGGCGAGCATGGTGTCAACGGACTCACCCATGCCAAAGTCAAGCGTAAAGACCGGGCGGCCCTCGTCATCAATGTGAATGCCGCGGGCGCAAACCTCATCAACATCCGAAACACCCGCCAGCATCACGTCGATACCCGCGGGCTCGGCAAACGTCTCACGAATGAACGGGGTGAAGTCGTCTTCGCCGCCCAAAACCAGCAACGGGAGAAGGTCGTCGGCGGCACACATGCCCCCAACAATCTCGGACTTAGCGCGGGCGATATTCTCGCGACTGCCCAGGATTCCAATATGAGAGGTGCCGATCTTGGTCACGATGGCAAGGTTGGGATTGGCGGACCGAGAAAGGCGCTCTATCTCGTGAAAATGGTTCATACCCATCTCGAGAACCAGCACCTCGGTGTCGGCAGGAGCGGCCAAAACCGTGAGCGGCATACCGATCAGATTGTTGAAATTACCCTTGGTGGCCCAAACGCGATAGCGCTTGGCAAGCACTGCCGCAAGGACATCCTTGGTCGTCGTCTTACCGATAGAGCCGGTAATGCCAACCACGAGGCAGCCAAGCTGCGTGCGATAGGCATGTGCCAGGCGCAGCAAAAATTCCTCGGGATCATCGGTGTGTAGGATGGCGCAGCCCTTACGCTGAGCCAGCGATACAAGCTCGGCGTTGGGCTCGCGCGTCATCACAACAGCGCCGGCGCCCGATTCGATGGCGCGGGAAGCAAAATCGTTGCCGTCGACTTTTTCACCCGGAAAGGCAACAAAAATCGTGCCTTCCTCAACCTGGCGCGAGTCGATAACGCACCCACGGCATACCCGATCGGCTTCTCCCGTCACGGTCCGGGCCCCTGTTGCGGCCGCGAGGTTGTTGACGGCGATCTCTATCATTGCAGCTCCCCTGTAAACCTAATAATGCTATCGGCGTATTGTATCCCAGCGCCGCGCATGCGTGGTGCAGGGCATGTGAACACCCTCCAGATTAATCGACAGCCCTTTCCAGGATTGTAACCCCCTACTTGGTGCGTGGGATACCCAACACATCGAGCGCGTTAGCCATAATGACCTGGAACGGCACGGCGGCAGCATCCGAACCGCTCGGCGTTCCGTCGAGCGTGATATAGCACAAAACCTTGGGTGCTTGCGCCGGGGCAAACCCCATAAAGGACGACATATAGCTCGCTTTGAGGTAGCCGCCTTTTTCATCGGCGCGCTCGGCCGTACCGGTCTTACCCGCCACGTCGTAACCGTCGACGGCGCCCCCGACACCCGTGCCCTCGGAAACGACCGTCTGCATGCACGATATCACCTGGGCGGCGGCGTCCTCAGAAATCGCCTGCTCGCCCTCGCCCCAGTCCTTCTCCTCGCCTTTGCTGGATTTATAAAAGTGCGGCGTCATCATCACGCCGTCGTTGGCAATGCCACCCACGGCGCGCGCAATCTCGATCGGCGAGACAGACAGCGCTTGGCCAAAACTCATCGAGCCCAACGTGGCACCGTCATACTGGTCACGCTCCTTGACAATGCCAAGGCTCTCGCCGGGAAAATCG
Organism: Collinsella sp. SGI.095; assembly: GCF_050314535.1. Lineage (NCBI taxonomy): Bacteria > Bacillati > Actinomycetota > Coriobacteriia > Coriobacteriales > Coriobacteriaceae > Collinsella > Collinsella sp. SGI.095. The sequence continues at coordinate 23,737 of NZ_JBNPNG010000009.1, read as the reverse complement.
ATGCCCGAACTGTGTCCAACGCCCCATTTGTCCACGTACGCGGCAAAATCGTCCGCGCCGATCTTATGCCCGACCAATACAAAGCCAACATTGGATGAGCGGCGCATCATCTCGCGCACATCCATGGTCATGGCGTAGTCACGCTTATCGGCATCGGTGACGGTATCGTCGCCGACCTTAATGCTCGCCGGCACCTCAAACGACGTACTCGAGCGCACGACGCCCAAGTCGAAACCCGCACCTGCAACGAGCGTCTTAAAGACCGAACCGGGTTCATACGCATCGGTAACCAAGCGCAAGTTCATATCCTCGGTCTTGGCGTTCTCCAAATTGGTCGGGTCGTAGGTCGGATACGAACAGGCGGCCAGAATCTCGCCGGTAGTAGGGTCTGTCACCAAAGCCGAACCGTTCTTGGCTTTGGTCTTCTCGACCGCCTCCGCCAGAGCGTCCTCTGCTGCACGCTGGATATTGACATCCAGCGTCGTCACGATGTCAACGCCATCGATGGCGGCGACTTTTTTATAGGCGCCACCCGCAATATAGCTATCGTCCCTCGCGCGCTCTCGTACCAGCGTGCCGTTTGTTCCGGTCAGCAATTTGTCATATTGCTTTTCAAGGCCCGTTAGGCCCACGTTGTCAACGTTCACCACGCCTAGAACCTGCGAAGCCAGATTGCCGTATGGATACACCCGCTTCATCGCCTGCTCAAAGAGCACGCCGGGCAGATTTTTCTTCTTCAATGCCGCGGCATCGTCCTCGTCCACCTGGCGCTTGATATACACCCAAGTGCCATCGGACTGAACCAGCTTGCGGCAAGTCTTCTTATCGATTCCAGTCGCCTTAACCAAGGCCGATACCGTTTTATCGACATCCTCGATCAGCTGTGGATTCACGGCGACATTGCTGCACTCGACCGACGACGTCAGCACGTTGCCGTTTCGGTCGTAGATCGTGCCGCGTTTGGCGTAAAGCGTCTCCGCAAGCAGGCGTCGAGCATCGGCGCGCCCGCGCAACTCATCGGCATTTACGATCTGGTAGTCGGCAAGGCGAATGGCGCCCGCAGCCAGGCCCAAACCGATACAACCCATGACGGCATTACGGCGAGGCAATGGCGTCCCCGTAAGCCATTCGGTCGAAGATCGTCTATTCGATCTGCTATTGCGTACTTGAGGGTCATCCGAGCCGCGAAGGCGCGACGTTGGATCGTTGCCACGATTCGACCCCAAGTTGTAAGATGACCGACCCGATCCTTGATAACCAGAACGTCCCCGCGAAGAGGGACGTCCCTGCCCGCGACTCCCGTCTGGACCGCGGCGATAATCATTTGTCATACTCAGCTACCGTCTTATTACTGGACAGCCGCAGCCGAGCTAGCGCCCGCGGCTGCATCCTGCGAAAAATCAAGTGTAACGCTCTCGCTGGGCTCCACCATGCCATAAGCGCCCGCAAGATCGCGAATGCGCGTATCGGCACCATAAACAGAGTGCATGACCTCAAGGTCAGAGCTCTCATCGGTCGCCTTCTCGAGCGTGTTGGTAAGCTCGGCGTTGCTGTTGAGCACCTGGGCCGTAACGCTTGCAAGCGCCACGCGGGCGACGCCAATCGTCATGAAGATAGCCGCAATGATGCAAAACGTTTTAAGAACGCTCATGAAAACCGGGCTTACCGCCTGGTTTGCCTGACGGCCCGCGCCCGTGTAGACATCAAAGCGCGGTGTGCGCTGCTCACGAGGAGCAGCGGGCGCCTGCGGTGCCTCGCGGTAGGCGGGCATGGCGTTCATATCATAGGCGAGTGCTGCGTTTGAGGTGTTGTAGCCCATGATATGCCGCCTCCCATCCCGAGTACGTTGGTAGTGTGTTTAAGCTTCGTTTATGGTGCGAGCGGGAGGTCCAATATCGCGCGCGCAACGCTACAAGCGCTCCGCCACGCGGATTTTGGCTGATCTCGCCCGAGGGTTGCGCGCGACCTCATCGGGTTGGGCAACCAAGGGTTTGCGGGTGATGACCTTGAGTATCGGCACGTTGCCGCACACGCACACCGGAATCTCCGGCGGACACGTGCACCCCTGGCTCATCTCCTTAAAGTGGTTCTTTACGATACGGTCCTCGAGCGAGTGATACGAGATGACGCAGATGCGTCCGCCCGGGTTGAGCCACCTGGTGGCGGCGTCAAGTCCTCTCTCGAGCACATCGAGTTCATGATTGACCTCGATGCGAATGGCCTGGAAACTTTTCTTGGCCGGGTGTCCGCCATGCCGACGAGCGGCAGCCGGAATGCCAGCCTTGATGATCTCGACAAACTGACCGGTGGTTTCAATCGGTTCGGACTCGCGTCGACGCACGATCTCGCGTGCGATCTGTGAGGCGAACTTCTCTTCACCATAGACGCGTAGAATCCGGGCGAGGTCGTGTTCGTTATAGGTGTTGATGACCTCAGCTGCGTTTAGGGTGTTGTTACCCGGATCCATCCGCATGTCCAATGGGGCATCTTCGTTATACGAAAAGCCCCTGCCAGGGATATCGAGTTGCGGTGACGAAACGCCCAAGTCGAACAGGAAGCCATCGACCCCGGGCACCTCGGCCGAGCAAAGCAGCTCGTCCAAGTCGCCAAAGTTGCCCTTCAGCAGCTGATGCGGGACGCCGGGGACCTCGCGGTCCAGACGGGCACCAGCGGCCTCGAGGGCCATGTCGTCCTGATCGACGCCAAGCAAAAGACCCGTCTCCCCCACCTGCGCGGCCATCTTTACCGAATGACCGGCACCGCCAAGGGTGCAATCGCAGACGACAGATCCGCTCTTTAGCTGCAGCGACTCAAGCACTTCGCCGAGCATGACAGGTTCATGCCGATATTCTTGTGTCAAGATCCCACGCTCCATCCGTTACTCATGCCTTGCCCTTACGAGAAGAAGAGGTCCAGCAGAGCCTCATCGTCATCGTCCTCATCGGCCGTAGCACGGTCCCAAACCTCGAGGTGGTCGTAGTTGCCCACAACCGTGACCTCGCGGTCGAGGTTCGCCTGCTTGCGGAGAGACTCAGAAAGACCGATACGACCGGCGCTGTCCACATCCATCGAGGTGGTGCGCTTGTTGATCGCCCTCATGAGTTTCTGGTCGTTGATGTCACGCGGGTTAAAACCCTCGTGGCCCTCACGACCCGCGAAGAGTCCTTCGACCCACTTATCGAAGGCCTCGGCAGAGAACACGTACAGAGCATCGACATCCAGGGCTTTGAACACGCGAACATGCTCTCCAAGCTCCTCGCGAAGGGGTGCAGGCAGGGACAGACGACCTTTTGCATCGAGATTGCGCTCGTATGCACCCGTCATTCCCATGTGCGCCCTCCCCTCGGTTACTCAGATGGCACGTACGCGGGGAACCACCCCGCCTGTCGACGTCATTAATAATATGGGGAACTGCCCCATTTTTCAACATCTTTCCCCACACCTTCCCCCACAACACCCCACCACTCCACCCTCTATATGCTGTAAAACACCCTCGTTCATATGTTCGAAAACACAATATGTTGTGTTTACAGCAAAGCCGGGATGCCATCTGTAGCAGCCCGGCTTTCAACCTCAACCTTCAAGTTGACCTTGAGGCGAATTTTGTGTCCCTTTACGCGCCGTTCACATCGCCCCCCAAACTTCCCCGCCAACGTCACGCGCGACCCACCGGCGCATCGGCGCAAGACAAAAGATGGGGCGGACCCCAGATTGCCGATACGCGCACAAAACCGCGTCACGACAACCTGGGGTCCGTCCCCCATTAGTTGTAAATATGCAGGTCAAAGAGTCGCTAGCGATGCGCCAACGGATGAGCCGCCAGGTAGACCTCGGTCAGCTGCGTGCGGTCGACATGCGTGTAGACCTGTGTGGTCGAAATGTCGGCATGTCCCAAAATCTCCTGTAGCACGCGCAGGTCGGCACCGCCCGCAAGCATATGGGTCGCAAAGGAGTGACGCAAGGTATGAGGATGAAGCCCCACCAGTCCCACCTGACGCCCGTATCGCTCGCATATGACATGAACACTCTGACGCGACAGGCGACCACCGTTCTTATTTAAAAAGACTGCCGGTGTCTTTGACCCGCGGGCATGAGCGGCCAGGCGGCGACGCCCATCAGCAATATATTGAGCCATAGCCCGTGCGGCACTTCCCACGAGTGGGGCAAGCCGCTCCTTCGAGCCCTTGCCGCGCACCAGCACAAAGCCGTCGTCAAAATGAACGTCGCCTACATCGAGCCCCACCAACTCGCTCACGCGCAGGCCACATCCATAGAGCACTTCCAAAATGGCATGGTCCCGCAAACCCATCTCCCCTTCCGGGAAATCTTGGTCGAGGAGCGCCGAGACATCCCCTACCGAGAGACACTCCGGAAGGCGCTCCGCCTTTTTGGGCAGGCGCAGTGCAGCCGTCGGGTTTTGGGCGACGATTCCATCGCGAACCAAAAAGGCATGCAAACCTTTCACGGCCGCAACTGCACGCTCCACCGAGGCATCGGAGTAGCCCCCGTCGCGCCGATCACCGACAAAACCCTCTATTACCTGACGGTTCACGCCTTCAAAGGACTCAACACCGGCCCGCTCCAGGTAGGAACAGTAAGTCGTCAAGTCACGACGATATGCCGCGATCGTATTGCGCGCCAAGCCTCGCTCGACCGCAAGGTAATCAAGATACTCCCCCGTCACCGTATCGAGCAACGAGGGAGTATCTTCGGTATGTCTTTCGTTCGCTGGCACCCTTAGTCCGTCGCGAGGTTCATGGGCGTCACCTGCAGGCGATCGACACCCTCGTGCTGGCCAATCGAGGCGCGCACGAACTCGCGGAACAGAGGCTGCGGCTTGGTCGGACGGCTCTTAAACTCGGGGTGGGCCTGGGTGGCCACATACCACGGATGCACGTCACGCGGCAGCTCGACCATCTCGACCAGACGCTCGTCAGGCGAAAGACCCGAGATAACCAAACCCGCGTCCTCGAGCTGGTCGCGGAAGGCATTGTTGAACTCAAAGCGATGACGGTGGCGCTCATAGACAAGCTCCTCGCCATAGGCCTCGCGCGCAAGGGTATCGGCGGCGAGCTTGCACGGATAGGCGCCTAGGCGCATGGTGCCGCCCTTCTCGGTCACGTCCTCCTGTGAGCTCATCAGGTCAATTACGCTAAACGGACCGTCCGGATCGAACTCGGAGGAGCTAGCGCCGGCAAGGCCGACCACGTTGCGGGCAAACTCGCACACGGCGACCTGCATGCCCAGACAAATGCCCAGATACGGAATCTTATGCTCGCGAGCAAACTCGGCAGCAAGAATCTTGCCCTCCAGGGCACGCTTGCCAAAGCCGCCGGGCACCAAAATGCCCGATGCGTCGCCCAGCACCTCGGAGACGTTCTGCTCGTCGAGGCTCTCGCCGTCGACCAGCTGCACGTCCACATGACGATCATAGAAAACGCCTGCATGATGCAGGGCCTCGATGACCGACAGGTAGGCATCGGGGAGCTGGGTATACTTGCCCACAACGGCGATCTTGACCTTGTCGGCATGGTGGTTGGCATGATTCTGTTTGCGCAGGAACTCGTTCCACTCGCTCATGTCGCGCTCGCGCGGGTCCAAGCCCAGGCGCTCGCAAATGCGCAGGTCAAAGTCCTGCTCGGCGAGCAGCTGCGGCACGTCGTAAATACTCGCGCAATCTTCGTTGGTAAAGACGCAGTCGGTATCGACGTCGCAGAAGCTTGCGATCTTGCCACGGATGGCATCGTCGATATGGTGATCAGAACGCAGCACAATGATGTCGGGCTGAATGCCAAAGCTGCGAAGCTCCTTGACCGAATGCTGCGTGGGCTTGGTCTTGACCTCATGCGCGGCGGCGATATAGGGAACGAGCGACACGTGGATGTAGCAGACGTTCTCGGGACCGGCCTCTTTACGATACTGGCGGATGGCCTCCACGAACGGCTGCGACTCGATATCGCCAATCGTGCCGCCCAGCTCGGTGATGACCACGTCGGAACCGGTCTGCTCCTCGATGCGGCGGAACTTATCCTTAATGGCGTTGGTGACGTGCGGAATCACCTGAACGGTGCCGCCTAAAAAGTCACCGCGACGCTCGCGGGCAATCAGGCTCTTGTAGATAGCGCCGGTCGTAAAGTTGGAATCACGGGTAAGATTCTCGTCAATAAAGCGCTCATAATGGCCCAGGTCCAGGTCGGACTCGTAGCCATCCTCGGTCACGAAGACCTCACCATGCTGAAACGGGCTCATGGTGCCGGGGTCGATGTTCAGATACGGGTCGGCCTTCTGCATCGTCACCTTGTAGCCTCGTGACTTGAGCAGACGGCCCAACGAGGCCGCGGTGATGCCCTTACCCAAAGACGAAACTACGCCGCCGGTTACAAACACATGCTTGGTCATATTGAATTACCTGCGCTTCCCGTAGAAGTTTTCCATTCACATCTTACGGGTCTTCATTGTAATACTCGAAAAGCAAGCCGCTCGCTATTTTTCACCCGCATGCCCGCATTTCTCCATCTCGAAACAAAACACCGCCCAAGTAGCTTTGGGCGGTGCAGGTTCGTCGAAACTGCCGTGTTGTTACCGATCGGCAGTCTCATCCTTCAACATATCTTGAACAAGCATGCCGGCACGAACACCCTTAAGGTACCACTCGCCTCGCCCGGTCAGGCATATGCCGTTTGCAAGCTGGCCGCCATCATCGTTATAACGAGAAACGACCTCGATAAGGCCATCAGAATCCAAACGGTCGATTGCAGCGCGGGCACGATACGGCGAAACCCCCACGCACTCGGAGAGTGTCTTGCGCGAGAAACCGTACGGCACACCGTTTCCCTTAGATTGCCGAGCGATCTCCATCAGCACCAGCACCTCGACACGCTTCATATCGTTGACACTCGCACGACCCTTGCCCGCCATGGCAGCCTCCTCAAACCGAGCACGAGCATCAAAAGCACCGCGCATGACCGGCGCATCCCTCGATGGCCGGCAACATCCATCATGGGTAGCCCCGCAAAGGATGTATCCACTGAGGTAATTGTATACCGCGCAAATCGCTTTTGGGCAGGTAAACGGCCTAAATTTCGGCAAATTAAGCCCTAAAACCCCTAAGCGCCGCATCGGGTGCGCACTCCGATGCGGCGTCTCATCTCAATCTTAGCGATGGAAGAAACCGCGGCGCTCAAACTTGGGCTCACAGCACACGTTAATGCCCAGCTTGCGCAGCACCGTCTCGTCCGTAGGCGAGATAATCACGCTAAAGAAGGCATCGCAGCCGCGCAGCTGCTCAAGACCCGAAAGAACACGAGCAGCCGTCTCGCTCGTGGCCGAGGTGATAGAGAGCGCCATGAGCGTCTCGTCGGTGTGGAGACGCGGGTTTTTGCTGCCAAGGAAATGCGTCTTGAGCTTGCTGATAGGCTCAATCGCCTCATCGCTGATGACCTCGAGCTCAAGATCGACGCCCGAAACATGCTTAAGCGCGTTCATGATGAGCGAGCTCGCGGCACCCAGACGCGTTGAGGTCTTTCCGGTCACTACCGAACCGTCCGGCATCACCATGGCACCCACGGGACCGCCCGTCAGTTGCTCCCTGGTGAGAGCAGCCGAGCGTGCCGGCGAATAGTTCTTGTCGATGCCGGCTTTTTTCATAATGAGTTTGAGACGGTCGACCTGCTCATCGCCCACGCCAGTACGGCGCACGCTTTCAACCGCGGCAAAATAGCGGCGCACGATCTCCATCTTGGAGGCATCTCGGCATGCATCGTCATCGGTAATGGCAAAACCGACCATATTGACGCCCATGTCCGTGGGGCTCTGATAGGGGCTCTCGCCCAAGATCTTTTCCATCAGGGCGCGAACAACCGGGAACGCCTCAACGTCTCGGTTGTAGTTGACCGTGGTCTTGTTATATGCCTCAAGGTGGAACGAGTCGATGATGTTGGCGTCATCGAGGTCTGCCGTGGCAGCCTCATAGGCAATGTTCACCGGATGCGTGAGGGGGAGATTCCAGACCGGGAAGGTCTCAAACTTGGCATAGCCGGCAGCGGTGCCATGCTTGTGCTCGTGATACAGCTGCGACAGGCAGGTGGCGAGCTTACCCGAGCCAGGGCCGGGCGCCGTCACGACAACGAGCGGACGCGTGGTCTCGACAAACTCGTTCTTGCCGTAGCCTTCATCAGAAACGATCAGGTCGACATCGTGCGGATAGCCCTCGATGGGATAGTGCAGCTTGGCGGGAATGCCGAGCGCGTTTAGACGATTGCGGAAGACGTCGGCAGCGGGCTGACCGGCATACTGCGTGATAACCACAGCGGCAACGGCAAATCCGTTCCCGCGGAACAGATCGACCAGACGCAGGACGTCCTCGTCATAGGTAATGCCCAAGTCGCCACGGGCTTTGTTCTTCTCGATATGGTTCGCATTGATTGCGATGATGACCTCGACGTCGTCGGCAATGCTCTTGAGCATGCGGAACTTGCTGTCCGGTTCAAAACCCGGCAGCACGCGGCTCGCATGATAGTCATCGAACAGCTTGCCGCCAAACTCCAAATACAGCTTGCCGCCAAACTGCGAGATGCGCTCCTTAATGTGAGCAGCCTGCAGCTCGATATACTTCGCGTTGTCGAAACCCTGGCGCATGTGTGGCTCCCGTCCCGTTTCCATTTAATGTCCTAGGCGATTATAGCGGAGCAGACCCTCCCCCACCGACGAGGCCGGGGCAGCTAATTTGGGACGGGGCTTTTTGATTACCCTTTATGTGGGGGTAGTCAAAAAAGCCCCGTCCCAAATTAGCTGCCCCAAACGCACTTCCCCTGCACCAGCAATGGCAACATCGCAGGTTGAGCATAAGTCAGCGAAAGACCGCCAGAGCGAGCAAGGTGACGTGAAAGAGGAGGGCATAGGCCTTTTGGCCATGCCCGACGATTGAACGTCAGATTGCCGCTCTGGCGGGCTTGCAGCGTCGGCCGGTTCCGGCGTTTGGTAAAACGCCGGAACACAAGAGCGCCCCCTCCCGCGCACGGAACGGGAGGGGGCTAAAGGTAGGAGTCTACCGGTGGGTTGACCCCACCGGACAGACGATGACCAAGTGATCCTCTACAGGATCGTCAAGGTTTCCGTGGGGCACCCGTTGGGTACTTAGATCAACACGCAGGCGACGGTCAGGATGATGGCGCAGACGACGGAGAGAACGACGATGAGCTTAAGGGCAAACTTGAGCCAGGTCGTCCACTCGATCTTGGCCAGGGCGAGACCGCCCATGATGGCACCGGAGGTCGGGGTGAACAGGTTCACGACACCGATGGCGGCGGAGAAGATCATGACCATGACCTCGGGCGAGAAGCCGAGCTTAACAGCCAGCGGTCCCATGATGGGCATGGAGACGGTAGCCATACCAGAGGTCGAGGGGATCAGGAAGGACAGGCCGAAGTAGACCAGGAAGCTCATGGGAGCGAAGATCACGCCGGACAGACCAGCCAGGGCACTGGCGGCAGCGTCGAGGACGTAGACGTCGAGACCGGTGTTGGCCATGAGGACGGAGATGCCACGGGCGAGGGCGATGACGAGAACAACGGACATCATGTCGGCAGCGCCGGTGATGAAGGTGTTAACGATCTGCTTCTCGGACAGGCCACCGATGATACCGATCAGGATAGCCATGAGGAAGAACCAGGTGGAAGCCTCGTCGAAGTACCACTGGCCAATGGGCAGGCCGGTGATCAGGGCAGACCAGCCCTGGACGACGGTGTTACCGTCGGCATCGTAGACAGCGCCAGCGTCAAAGAAGTTGGCAACGCCCTCGTTGAGGTCGGCCAGCGGAATGAAGCCGACGATCATGACGACGAAGGTGAAGGCAAAGGCGATCAGAACACCCTTCTGACGACCGGTGAGCTTGACCTCCCTGTTAACCTCGGAAGCAGCCTTGCCGTGAGCCTCTTCGGCGTCCTTGAGCTCCTGCATCGACAGGATGGTGGAACCCTTGTCAGCCTTGACCTTCTTGGCATAGCCCATGACGAAGAAGATGGAAATGGCCGTGGTAACAATCCACAGGACGGCACCGAGGCCGATGATGATGGACTGGTTGACCTCAATGCCAACGCCGGTCAGAGCGTCGACGGCAGCGCCGACGGCGAACGGGTTAACCGTGGAGCCCAGGCAGCCGCAGCCAGCGCCGAGCAGGACGGTAGCGGCGCCGACCATGGGGTCGAAGCCGGCAGCCATCATGGTAGCGGCGAGCAGGGCGTAGAAGGGAACGGTCTCCTCGCACATACCATAGGTGGTACCACCGAGGGAGAAGATGAGCATAAGGACAGGAACGAGCATGATCTCGTTGCCCTTAAGCTTCTGCACCAGAACGGCGATGCCGTTGTCCAGAGCGCCAGTCTCGGTCATCATACCGAGGAAGCCGCCCAGGATCATAACGAAGAGGCAGACGGGCAGAGCGTCAGCGAAGCCCAGGATCGGGGCGGTGCAGAAATCGCTCAGACGGGCTGCAGTAACAGCGCCGCCGGACGTGCCGGAGACGATAACGGTAATCACTGCAACAATTACCAGCAGAGCTAGAAGAATGGTGAACGATGAAGGCATACCGCGCTTTTTCTTAGCGGTCTCAGTCATAGTTCTCATCCCCCCTTCATAAATCATTTAACTTTCTCGCGCGAAGCGGATCTTCCGTGCCGTGCCCACCGCCCGACGCAAGATATTTACCAGACAAACCGCTCGGGGTGTGCAGCAATACACCCCGAGCGAAATGCTTAAAGGCTCTTACTTGAGCGTTGCGTACATGACAGCCTTGATGGTGTGCATGCGGTTCTCGGCCTCGTCGAAAACCTTGGAAGCGGGGCTCTCGAAGACCTCGTCGGTGACCTCCTGCTCGGTAATGCCGAACTGCTCGCACTTCTCGGCGCCAATCGTGGTGTTGGTGTCGTGGAAGCTGGGCAGGCAGTGCAGGAAGATGGCACCCGGGTTGGCCATAGCCATGACCTCGGAGGTGACACGATACGGGGTGAGCTGAGCGATGCGCTCGGCCCAGACCTCGTCAGGCTCGCCCATGGAGACCCACACGTCGGTGTAGATAACGTCGGCACCGGTGACGCCGTCCTTGACGTCGGTGGTCAGCTTGATGGTGCAGTCGTTAGCCTCGGCGATGGGCTTGCAGGCCTCGATGACGTCGTCAGCGGGCATGCACTCCTCGGGGCCACAGGCCACGAAATTCATGCCGAGCTTGGAGCAGACAACCATGAGGGAGCGAGCAACGTTGTTCTTGCAGTCGCCCATGAAGACGAGGGTCTTGCCCTTGATGTCGTAGTTGAAGTTCTCCTGGACGGTCAGGATGTCGGCGAGCATCTGGGTGGGATGCCACTCAGTGGTCAGGCCGTTCCACACGGGCACGCCGGACTTAGCGGCGAGCTCCTCGACGTCGTCCTGGGCAAAACCACGGAACTCGATGCCGTCATACATGCGGCCGAGAACGCGGGCGGTGTCCTCGATGGACTCCTTCTTGCCCATCTGCGACGAACCCGGATCGAGGTAGGTGACGCCCATGCCCAGATCCATGCCGCCGACCTCGAAGGCGCAGCGGGTACGAGTGGAGGTCTTCTGGAAGAGCAGAACGATGTTCTTGCCCTCGAGATAGCGATGCGGAACGCCAGCGCGCTTCATATCCTTGAAGTTCTTGGAGAGCTTGAGCAGGTACTCGATCTCCTCAGTGGTGAGGTCGAGGAGCTTGAGGAAGCTACGGCCGGAGAGGTTAACACCCATGGTTCGTTTCCTTTCGAAAAATGAATTACGCAAGTATTCGTGTTGCCCGTTTGACGGGCAAAACCGGTGCGGTTGTAGGGGGACCGCACCGGAAACGGAAAGACTTAGAGGTCCTCGCGCCAGAAGGGCATGCTCATGCAGCGCGGGCCGCCACGGCCGCGGGAGAGCTCGGCGGAGGGCACGACGAGAAGGTCCAGGCCCTCCTTGTACAGCACGTCGTTGGTGACGGTGTTGCGGGCGTAGACGCAGATCTTGCCGGGCTCGACGCACAGGGTGTTGGAGCCGTCGTTCCACTGCTCGCGGGAGGCCGCGATCGGGTCGCCGCCGCCGCAGGGGATCAGCTTGACCTGGTCGACGCCGGTGGCGTCCTCCAGGACGTGCTCGAGGGTGTCCTCGATCAGGCGGATGTTCACGTCGCCCGGGTTCTTGCCGGCGGTCAGCTCGTAGACGCGCAGGGTGCCCATGATGGCGGGGTGGATCGTGAACTTATCGACGTCGATCTGGGTGAAGACCGTGTCGAGGTGCATGAAGGCGCGCGAGACCGGGATGTCGAAGGCCAGGATGCGCTCGACCTTGGAGTCGGAGTTCCAGAAGATGTTCTGGGCCATGACGTCGATAGCGGCGGCCTGGGTGCGCTGGGAGATGCCGACGGCGAGGGTCTTCTCGTTGATGTTCAGCACGTCGCCGCCCTCGGTGTGGAACTGGCAGTCGCGGCGGAAGTACAGGGAGACGTCCTTGTAGTCGGGGTGGTACTTGAAGACGTACTTGCCGTACAGGGTCTCGCGGTTGCGGGTGACCGAGTACATGCGGTTGAGGTTGACGCCCTCGCCGACGACCGCGAACGGGTCGCGGGTGAAGTAGAGGTTGGGCATCGGGTCGATGATCAGGTCGGACTCGGACTCGGAGTTGACCAGGGAGTCGAGGGTCGTGGAGGCCGTGAGGGGCATCTCGATCTCGGCCTTGGTCATGCCGGCCATGGTCTTCTTGACGAACTCGAGGTTGTCCTCGATGGAGTCCAGCTTCTCGCGGACGATCTGCGGCATGTGCTTCCCGCGGATGCCGGCCTCGGCGATGTACTGGTCGGTGAACTCGTCGCGGGCGCCGGGGACCTGGTCGAACACCTCGGCGACGAGGTTCTCGAGGTAGAGCACCTCGACGCCCTGGTCCCTCAGGATCTGGGCGAAGGTGTCGTGCTCCTGCTGCGCGACCTCCAGGAACGGGACGTCGTCGAACAGGAGCCGCTCGAGCTCGTCGGGCGGCAGGTTGAGGAGCTCGTCGCCGGGACGGTGCAGGCAGACCTTCCTGAGCTTGCCGATCTCGGAAGGCACGTGCAGACCTTTCGTCATGGCCTCCTACCTTTCTTTCGGGCCCTTGTCAGGGCCGATTCGTTAGCGCCCCTCCGTGTGAGGCGTTATTGCTGACGACATATTTATATCCAAAATCAACCCATACTTCCACCTCGCCCCCGAACGGTTTTTTATAGGGGGTGAACGGCATACACATATACTTCACGCATGGCACACTTCATCTTAATAAAGTGTATTTACGTGCTTAAACGCGTTTTCAATCCAAAAATCAAATGGAACTAAACTTTGTTAAACCACTCTCAGATTGCATATTTCGCGCAACTATATGAATAGAATTCGCAATTCTTGCTGCATCTCAACCATTTTGAGTTTTATTCAAAAAAAAGTTCTTCCTATTCATTTTTAGCAAACAGATTACCGTTTACCAGACGTTGGATACCGTTCACCGGAAGCTTAGTATAAGGCCCGTCGAATACCCGATCGATCTTGCGTCTCCATTTGTAACAACTTGACTTTTCCGGCGGCAAAGACAAACAGACCCGCCCCAAAAGGGAGCGGGTCTGCATTCGGTACACCTAGGGCCAAGTAAGGTTTAGGCCTTCGCGGGCCTCAAGGGATTAGCAATCGAACTCGGCCAGTGCCTCGCCCAGAAGCCTCAAGCCCTCGCGAAGAACATTTTCGCTCGCGCAGTAGCCCAGGCGTGCGCCGCAGGGAAGCTCAAAACGGCTGCCGGGCACCAGCAGCACTCCCCTCTCGGACAACAGGCGCTTGCAGAACTCCTCGTCGTCCTCGGGAATATCAAGCTGGATAAACGAGGTAGACACGCCCTGCGGGGCCGTCCAGGAAACGCGATGTTGCGTATCGATCCAAACCTGCGCGATATCGCGATTGCCAGACACGATCTTGCGGTTGCGCTCGAGAATCTTGTCCTTGTGCTCAAGCACATAGGTCGCCAGGGCATCGTTGAACACGCCGCCGCAGATCATGGTGTAATCGCGATAGGTGCGGATGCGATTGGACACCTCTTCGTCGGTCACGACCCAACCCACGCGGGCTGCAGGCGTCGAATAGGTCTTAGATACCGAGTTGGTGACAATGGCCTTCTCATACACGTCGGCCATCGACATAAAGGACTCGGTGTTCTCGAGCGGCAGATACACCTCGTCACACAGCACGTAGGCGCCCACCGAACGGGCGATCTCGGCAATCTGACCGAGCGTATCGGCATCAAGCACCGTACCGATGGGGTTCGAGGCGTTATTGATGCAGATGAGTTTCGTGTTGGGACGCACCAGGCGCTTGAGCTCCTCGATATCGGGCTTCCAGCCAAGCTCCTCGCGAAGCTCCCAATACTCGACCTCGGCGCCCAGTGTACGCGGGATCTCATAGAGCGGCGCATAGGTAGGCCACTCGGCGATGACATGATCGCCGGGCTCGACCACGGCCATGATGGCGTTGAGGTTGGCACCCGTGCAGCCATTGGTCTGAAGAATGTGATCGGGATTGACCTCGCGACGATAGAGCTTGGCGACCTCGGCCTTAAAGTCGGGCGAGCCCTCGATCCAGCCGTAGTTCATCTTCTCGCGGTCCAGGCGCTCGTAGAATGTGGCGCCGTCCTGCTCGTCGAGCGCGCGCAGCTCGCCCATGGTAAGCGAGGAGATCGTCGACTGGGCGATATCCCACGTAGCGCTCTTCTCCCAAACGTTAAGCCACTCCTCAACGCCGATCGTCTTGATATCCATGGTTACGCTCCAATCGCTAGAACACGGGGATGATGCCGGCAAAGGTCATGGGAATCGAGATGATGCCCAAAAGGCAAAGAAGCCGACACCGTTGGGGGGGGTATCAACGTGACTGCCCCTAGTCATATGGGCCGCCTTATCTGATGTTAATTAAGCTTCATTAAACAAGAATGGGGCGGTGCGAAAGATCCGCACCGCCCCAATGGGAGACATCTAATGGCAGCTAGATGTTTGTTTTAAGACCTGTACGGGTCTTTGAAAACCTTAGAGGTCCTCGCGCCAGAAGGGCATGCTCATGCAGCGCGGGCCGCCACGGCCGCGGGAGAGCTCGGCGGAGGGCACGACGAGAAGGTCCAGGCCCTCCTTGTACAGCACGTCGTTGGTGACGGTGTTGCGGGCGTAGACGCAGATCTTGCCGGGCTCGACGCACAGGGTGTTGGAGCCGTCGTTCCACTGCTCGCGGGAGGCCGCGATCGGGTCGCCGCCGCCGCAGGGGATCAGCTTGACCTGGTCGACGCCGGTGGCGTCCTCCAGGACGTGCTCGAGGGTGTCCTCGATCAGGCGGATGTTCACGTCGCCCGGGTTCTTGCCGGCGGTCAGCTCGTAGACGCGCAGGGTGCCCATGATGGCGGGGTGGATCGTGAACTTATCGACGTCGATCTGGGTGAAGACCGTGTCGAGGTGCATGAAGGCGCGCGAGACCGGGATGTCGAAGGCCAGGATGCGCTCGACCTTGGAGTCGGAGTTCCAGAAGATGTTCTGGGCCATGACGTCGATAGCGGCGGCCTGGGTGCGCTGGGAGATGCCGACGGCGAGGGTCTTCTCGTTGATGTTCAGCACGTCGCCGCCCTCGGTGTGGAACTGGCAGTCGCGGCGGAAGTACAGGGAGACGTCCTTGTAGTCGGGGTGGTACTTGAAGACGTACTTGCCGTACAGGGTCTCGCGGTTGCGGGTGACCGAGTACATGCGGTTGAGGTTGACGCCCTCGCCGACGACCGCGAACGGGTCGCGGGTGAAGTAGAGGTTGGGCATCGGGTCGATGATCAGGTCGGACTCGGACTCGGAGTTGACCAGGGAGTCGAGGGTCGTGGAGGCCGTGAGGGGCATCTCGATCTCGGCCTTGGTCATGCCGGCCATGGTCTTCTTGACGAACTCGAGGTTGTCCTCGATGGAGTCCAGCTTCTCGCGGACGATCTGCGGCATGTGCTTCCCGCGGATGCCGGCCTCGGCGATGTACTGGTCGGTGAACTCGGCGCGGGCGCCGGGGACCTGGTCGAACACCTCGGCGACGAGGTTCTCGAGGTAGAGCACCTCGACGCCCTGGTCCCTCAGGATCTGGGCGAAGGTGTCGTGCTCCTGCTGCGCGACCTCCAGGAACGGGACGTCGTCGAACAGGAGCCGCTCGAGCTCGTCGGGCGGCAGGTTGAGGAGCTCGTCGCCGGGACGGTGCAGGCAGACCTTCCTGAGCTTGCCGATCTCGGAAGGCACGTGCAGACCTTTCGTCATGGCCTCCTACCTTTCTTTCGGGCCCTTGTCAGGGCCGAATGTATCAGCGCCCCTCCGTATGGAGCGCTGCTTGCTGACAGCTCTAGTTATATCCAATTTCCACCCGCAATTCCACCTCGCCCCCGAACGGTCAACAAAGTACGATGAACGGTATATCGCATATGATTTCCCATGATGCACTTCAGTTTCGTAAAGCAGATTTTCCTAGGTAAACGTTATTTTTCTAGGAAATCAAGATTGAACACTCAAAGTTATCCATGATTCAAAATTGCATAGCGAAAACGGTTTTCTGCATATATATGACGCTTGTCCTCGATTCGACCTAAATTCGATTATATTCAGCTTGCTATCATTCTTATTCATACATTCTCACCAGTTGAGTGAGGATATAGATCGCTTGCTCAAAGCACCGGACGTTAGTGCTTCGGATCGTCAGCGTAATAAGTAGGTAAAGATACCGTTCGCGCGATACGTCCGCGCCATAGGTCGACTAAATTGAGACAATAAGAAATAGTGTTAGGCTACCGTCCCCTGTAGGGACTGAACGGACAGATGCATATGCCGAGCAAAATCGAAAAGAAGCAGAACGCCGCCAAGCTGCGCAAGAAACCGCGCGATTTCTCGTATACGCAAAATCGAGAGCTTAGCTGGCTGCGCTTTGATAACCGCGTACTCGACGAAGCCTTCGATGAGTCTGTGCCACTGTTCGAGCGCCTTAAGTTCGTCTCGATCTTCGAGTCAAACCTCGACGAGTTTCTCATGGTGCGCGTGGGCGGCTTGTCCGATCTGGCAGAGCTCAAAAAACAGCCCGTCGACAACAAGAGCAATATGACCGCCTCCGAACAGGTCGATGCTGTCATGGCAGAGCTGCCCGGGCTCCTTACCCGCTGGGAGTCGATCTTTAAGAGCATCGAGGACAAGCTCGACACTCTGGGCGTTCACCGCGCCTGCATCGATTCGCTTACGCCCGAGGAACATACCTTTGTAACCCGCTACTTCCAGGCCTACGTATCACCGGTCATCTCGCCGCTGGTCATCGACCCGCGCCATCCCTTCCCCAACCTGCGCAACGGCGCGCTCTATCTGGCTTGTGGCCTGGACGGCATCACCGACGAGGAGAGCCTGCTGGGCCTTATCGAGATTCCCGCCTCGATGAACCGCGTGGTCGAAATCCCCTCGCCCACCGGCACCTACTCCTACATTCTGCTCGAGGACGTCATCCTCGCCTGCCTGGACACCTGCTTCGGCTCCTATAAGCCGCTCGACCGCGCGCTCATCCGCGTCACCCGCAACGCCGACATCGATCCGGACGGCGAGGGCGTCGAGGAGGAAGAGGATTACCGCCAGCACATGAAGCGCATCCTCAAGAAGCGCCTGCGCCTGCAGCCGGTGGTGCTCGCCGTATCGGGCTCGCTCGAAAAGCCAACGCTCAAGACCATCCGCAAAGCGCTCGAGCTTTCGCGCCGCTCGGTTTTTACCTGCGATATCCCGCTCGACCTGGGCTATGTCTTTGGCATCGAGGGCAAAATACCCGAGCATCTACGAAACGAGTTGCTCTTTACGCCGTTTAGGCCACAGCCCAACCCCACCATCGATATGACCCGCTCCATCCGCGATCAGGTGCTGCAGCACGACAAGCTGCTCTTTTACCCTTACGAGACCATGAATCCGTTCTTGGACCTGGTGCACGAAGCAGCCTACGACCCCGAGTGCATCTCGCTTCGCATCACGCTCTACCGCGTGGCCAAACAAAGCCGCCTGTGCGAGTCGCTCATCGATGCTGCCGAAAACGGCAAAGAGGTTACAGTGCTCATGGAGCTCCGCGCCCGCTTTGACGAGCAAAACAACATCGAATGGGCCGAGCGGCTGGAAGAGGCCGGCTGCACCGTTATCTACGGCTCCGAGGGCTTTAAATGCCATTCCAAGATCTGCCAGCTCACCTATCGCGAGGGCATGGCGCTTACCCGTCTGACGCTTTTGGGTACCGGCAACTTTAACGAGAAGACGGCCAAGCTCTACAGCGACTTTATGCTCATGACCGCGCATCCCGGCATCGGCGAGGACGCTAACCTGTTCTTCCGCAACCTGTCGCTGGGCAACCTGCGCGGCGACTACCGCTTCCTGGGCGTGGCGCCCGTGGGCCTCAAGCCGCTCATCATGCGCGGCCTGGACCGCGAGATTCAGCGTGCCCTTGTCGGCGAGCCCGCCCGCGTGTTCTTTAAGCTCAACTCGCTTACCGACCGCGAGGTCATCGACAAGATCGCCGAGGCATCGTGTGCCGGTGTGCGCGTGGACATGATCATCCGCGGTATCTCGTGCCTCAAGCCCGGTGTTCCGGGCAAGACCGAGAACGTGCACGTGCGCTCCATCGTCGGACGCTTTTTGGAGCATGCGCGCGTCTATGCCTTTGGCGTGGACTCGGATATGATCTACCTGAGCTCGGCAGACATGATGACGCGCAACACCGAGCACCGCGTGGAGATCGCCTTCCCCGTGCTCGACCCCACCTGCCGCGCCCAGGTGCACGAGTACATGGGCATGCAGCTGCGCGACAACGTGAAGGCACGCAGTCTGACGAGTGACGGCACCTGGATTCCCGTGGAGCGCAAAGAAGGCGAGAAGCCCTTCAACTCGCAGGAAGCCCTGCTGGAGCGTGCCTATCGCAACGCCGAGGCCGTCGCCAAGGCAGAACCTACGCTCGCATCCAAGCCTGAGCTCGAACCGCAGCCGGCCGCACCCGAGGTCCAGAAGGTTCAGGCAACCGTCATAGAGCCTGAGTCCGAGCCTGCTCCTCGGCCCCAACCGCAGACGGCCAACCCCGCGTCCGAGAAGGGCGCCCGCCGCGAGAAGCCCGCTGGCAAGACCAAGACCATCGAGCGCCATCGCCCCGGTCGTGTGCGCATGGGACTGGGCCTGATCGGCCTAGGCCTTAAGACGCTCATTACCGGCAAGACGAAATAGACGTTTGTAGAAGCGCCCCGTATTTGAGGAATACCCCAAATACGGGGCGCTTTTCACTGCTACCATGGTTGCGAACAATACCGCGAATGACAGGCAGGAACATGAAGCTCACCATAGAATCGATGACCTACGGCGCCGACGGACTGGCGCACGCCGACAACGGCAAGGCCGTCTTTGTGCAGGGCGCCGTGACAGGCGACACCGTCGAGGCCGAGATCGTGCAGGACGGCAAGTCGTTTATGCGCGCTCGCACGACCGAGATTCTGGATCCGGGCCCCGATCGCATTCAGCCCCCCTGCCCCTTCGTGGGCGTCTGCGGCGGATGTTCATGGGGCAATCTCTCGCGCACCGCGCAGCTTGCCGCCAAAGAGCAAAACCTGCGCTCCACGCTCGAGCGCATTGGCAAGTTCGCCCCCGAGCAGGTCAACGATCTTGTCCAGCCCATCCGCCACACCAAGGACGACTGGGGCTACCGCAACAAGATTGAGCTGGAGCCCACCCTCGTTAACGGCCGCGTTCGCCTTGGCATGCACGGCGTCGATCCCAGCAAGATCGTCACCGTAGATTCGTGCCCGCTGTTCGATAAGCGTTTTCCCAAGGCGCTCAAATCGGTCGTCGGCGCGCTCAACTATCTGAGCGGCAGTCACGATCTGGGTCTGGAGCGCGTGGGCATTCGCGCTTCGCGTCGCACCAAGGCACTCGAGGTCGCACTTTGGACGCCCACGGGCTCCTTCCCCCGCTCGCAGGTCTCGCGCGTGTTGGCAGACGCCGCTCGCCCCACGAGCGTAGTGCGCGTCATGAGCAAGGGAGAGAAGAAGGCCCGCCGCGTCTCCAAGGTGGAGATGCTCGCCGGCGAGGGCTCCTGGACCGAGAACATCGCCGACGGCCAGATGCGCCTTTCTGCCCCATCGTTTTTCCAGGTCAACACCAAGGGCGCCGAGATTTTGATCGAGCTTGTCATGGAGGCGCTCGACCCGCAAGAAGACGAGCTTGCCATGGACCTGTACTGCGGCGCCGGCACCTTTACCCTGCCGCTCGCCCGCCGCTGTGATTTTGTTGCCGCCGTCGAGGCCTACGGCCCGGCCGTGCGCGACCTGCGCCGCAACCTCGAGATCAACAAGCTCGATAACGTCGATGTCATCGGCGGCGATGCCGTGCGCGAGTTCCCCGACCAGGATGCCGATGTCCTGGTGGTCGACCCGCCGCGTGCAGGCCTGGCACCCGAGGCAATCGACCTCATCGCCAGCACGAGCGCCCGCGACGTGGCCTACGTGAGCTGCGATCCGGCGACTTTGGCACGCGATCTTAAGCGCTTTGTCGAGGAAGGCACCTTCTCCCCCGTCAAGATCACGCCGGTCGACCTGTTCCCGCAAACCTTCCACTGCGAAACCGTCGCCCATCTCAAGCGCAACTAGACTGTTTGCCCAAAACCACACCCGATGATTTTTCTGGGACGGGGATAAAAATAAATTTGTTCCGAATGATTATTTAATCCCCATCCCGAAATTAAACCGCCCCCCATTTCTTGGACATTGAACTGCCGCCCGAGAAAGCTAAACGCCTTCTGGCAGGTTGTCCCGGGCCGAGGGCGGCCGCCTCGACCGCCCTCGGCCCTCACCCACCTCAACTGCCCTCAACTACATAGAGCTGGTCGAGAAGGGCCCAAGCTAGCAGGCGCCTTCCTCGTCGTCGTTGGGCCGGTAGGTGATGAACTCGATGACGAAGGCCAGGACGGCAGAGACGAGCGAGGCGATGATCGCGAAGATCATGTGGGAGATTCCGGCGCCACCAGGGATCCCGTCGATGAAGTTGAGCAGGTTGAAGACACCGAGGCCACCCGAGATGTACATGAGGGCGCCCGTCATTCCCACGATGGCGCCGCCCACGGCGGAGCTCAGGCATGCCACGACGAACGCGCGCTTGTTGGGGAGGGCGATGCCGTAGATGCCCGGCTCGGTGACGCCGAAGAAGAAGGCGGAGATCATCGCGGGAAGGGCGATGCCGCGGAAGCGCTCGTCCTTGTTTCTGAGATACATGGCAAAGATGACCGCTCCGAGCGCGAACCCGTGGCCGATGGTGGCGGCGAGCACGCTGTCGTGGCCGAGGGTGTTCAGGTTCATGATGGAGATGGGGATGAGGCTCCAGTGGAAGCCAAAGATGACGAGGCACATCCACAGTCCGCCGACCAGGGCGCTGCCCAAGACGGAACCAACCACGGGAAGCTGGAAGATGAACGAGAACGCCGCGCTCAGCAGGTTGGTGATGAGGGTGGCCACCGGGCCGATGACGAGGTAGCCCAAGACGATGGAGACCGTCATCGTAGCGAGCGGGACGAGGAACATCTTGAGCGCAGCCGGCATCCAGCTCTTGAGCCAGCGCTCAATGATAGAGCCGAACCACACCATGAGAAGGACGGGGATAACCGAGCTCACGTAGCCGGACACGGGCATGATGATGGGGACCCCGAGGGCGGTGGCGTACCACGAGAACGTGCCGGCCACGCCGAGGTCGATGCTGCCGAGCGCCTCGCCCGAGGTCAGGGCGACCATCGTCGGGTAGAGGAGCGCCACGCCGATTGCCACGCCGGTGAACTCGTTCATGCGGAACTTGCGCGCGGCACTGAACGCCAGGGCGACGGGAAGGAAGTAGAAGAAGCCGTCAGCCACGGTGTAGAGCAGCGTGTAGAGGCCGTCGTTTGCAAAGGCTGGGACGAAGTAGGTGATGAGGGCAAGCAGTCCCTTCATGATGCCTGCGGCGGCAAGCGGTCCCAGGATGGGCTGGAAGACGCCAGAGATGAGGTCGATGATGACGGAGGCAACGGTTTTCTCGCCCTGGGGCTCGTCGTCGGCGCTTGCGCCGCCCGAGAAGTTACCGGCCTCCAGGACCGCGTCGTAGATGTCCTCGACGATGTTACCCACGACCACCTGGTACTGGCCGTTGGCCTGGATGACCTGGATGACGCCCTTGAGGGCCTCGATCTTGGCCGTGTTGGCGCGGGACTCGTCCTTGAGCTTGAAGCGCACGCGCGTGATGCAGTGCGCGACGCTGGCGACGTTCTCGGCGCCGCCTACGTTCTCGAGTATGGATCTGGCCAGATCGTCGTATTTTTCAGCCATTATTTTCTCCTTAGTGATATTGCCCGGGCGGCTAGCCCAGGTCGCCTCCGTTGGTGGCGATGGCCTGTTGGTACCAGTAGAAGCTCTTCTTGCGCCTGCGCTCGAGCGTACCGTTGCCCAGGTTGTCGCGGTCTACGTAGATGAAGCCGTAGCGTTTCTCCATCTCGCCGGAGCCCGCGCTCACGAGGTCGATTGGCCCCCAGGTGGTGTAGCCGAGCATCTCGACGCCGTCCTGCTCGATGGCGTCGCGCATGGCCTCGATGTGCTCGCGCAGGTAGGCGATACGGTAGTCGTCCTCGATCGTGCCGTCGGGAAGCACCTCGTCATAGGTGCCGAGGCCGTTGAGCAGGACCGGGCAGAGCATGCCAAAGAAGCCGGCGATGACGGCAAAGGGCAGGATGCCCTGGGCGAGGACGCCCGAGACGACGTAGTCTGGGCACACCGTGAGCGACATGACCACGGAGCCCGCGCATACGATGACGCCACGCTGCTCGGACGAGCAGGGGGCCTCGACCTTGCCGGAGAGGGTGACAAAGAGGGAGCAGGACACGGCCGCCCCCAGCGCGCAGAGCAGGGCCACGGGGTCGTACCCGGTGATGCCGGTCTTGTAAACGCCGCTGGCGAACACCGTTCCGAAGACGATGACCAAGGCGGAGACCACTTGGAGGGCCCTCGGCGGTCGGCGCGTCATGACGGTCTGCCACAGGAGCCCCAGCCACGTGAACTGGAAGAGGAGCGTGAGCGCCACCGGGGCGGGCAGCACGCTCATGGCGTAGCAGTAAAGGATTGAGGTGAGGCAGGTGAGGGCTCCCAGGCCCATGAGCTTGAGGGCGAGCTTCCAGCCCACGCGCTGCCATCGGTGCCCGAGTGCGTTGCCCGCGAGTGTGGCGAGGGCGAAGAAGAGGCAGCCGAACCACGCCTGGCTCGCCACCACCTGCACCGAGGTGAAGCCCGCGGCGTAGGCGAGCTTGTAGGTCGTGGCCATCGCGCCGTAGCAGGCGCCGCCCGCAAAGACCTGGAGCGCCGCCTTGGCCTGTCCCGCGCCCGTGGCTCCTGCCCCGGCGGCCTGTTGCTTGATTGTGTTTGTTCCTGCCATTAGGCTCCCTTCCGTCTGCTGTCTTGCAGATGCACGTCTCGTGCGTCTGTTCCCTGCAGTCGGAAGGTGGGCTCGTGCGGTCTTCTGGCGATGCATGTGGCACCTGCTGCCAAGACGAAAAAAGCCACGCAACCGACTGCTCGGTTGCGTGGCAAAAAGGTGGCTAGCGCCCAGAAAAGTCCACGCGTTTTTAGACTGGGACAAAGTACTACAACAGGTGAGATTCCGTCAAGAAAAACCGAGGAAAAAAGT
>NZ_JBNPNG010000008.1:0-79074 GCF_050314535.1 Collinsella sp. SGI.095 | reverse complement strand
AATATTGCCGCCTAGATGTTACAGATTTAGACAAACTGGTGTGACGGGCTGAGCTGCCCCGCCCAAGCAGCGGCAAAAGAAAAGGTAGATTTTCAGGCATGTCCCAAAAATCTACCTTTGCTGTGCGCTAGCCCAGCAGGTCGATGACGTTGAAGCCGGCGTTGCTCTTGGCGATGACGTCTCGGCCGCCAAAGACGCAGGTGGGCGAGACGGCTGCGATGCGCGTCACGTCGGCGCCGAGCGAGCGCAGCTCACCGGGCGTGGCGGCGAGCATCTGGGCGCGGCGCTCCTCGCGTGCATGCGGATCGAGTCCGGCCAAGTAGGTCGTGTTGCGGCGTTTGGTGAGCGCGTACGGCTTCACCGGCGCATCCATGCCGCTCACGCAGCTTACGATAAAGCCCTCAAAGGCTGCCTCGTCGGGCTCAAAACCGCCGAGCCATTCGCCTGCGCGCGCCACGCGCTCAATCGAGGGGTCGATTGCCGGGTCGCGGTAGGTGTAGAACGCCGCCTGACGCTCGCCTGCCGCGCGGAATCCGCAGCCGTACGCCCCGCCCTTCACGCGGATCTCGTTCCACAGGTAGTCGTAGGAGAGCGCGTTGGCGGCAACCGTCCAGGCGCCCGTCACGTCAATGCCCAGGCGACGCGGGTCGCATGCGCTTGCCGCAAAGCAAATGTCGCTGGGGATGACGAAAGCCTCGTGGCGGTCGCACGGCGTCGGCACCACGAGCGTGTCGCGGCCGGCAACAGCACCGTCGCCCGCGCCCAACCCCAGGTCGCCCGCGGCGGCCCAGTACGTGTCAAAGTCCTCATCGCTGCCGGTAAAGCTCGCCAGACAACCATCGGACACAAAGATGCGGCCTGCCAGCTCGGCAAGCTTGGCGCGCAGGTCGTCCAGGCGCTCGTCAAAGTGGTCGAGCAGATCGCGCAGGAACAGGTAGAAGTCCACGCCCGAAAGCTGCTCGCGCACCACGGCCGAAGGCGAGCTGTAGCTCATCGCGCGACCAAGCGCCGCCGAGTGTCCGTTGTTAATAAAGCCCTGCTCAAGCCCAATGCGAATCTGCGTGAGCACGTCGCGCACGCGGTCGGCTTCGGCATCGAGCAACAGCGTGCTCGACCACACCTCGCGCGGCAGGCTCGCCAGCGCATCGATCTTCTCGGACAGGGCGCCGGCGCTCACCAGCAGGTAGGGGCGCACGCCGTCCACGTCGGGCTGCGTCATGACCTCGGTCGTAAAGCTCAAAAAGCCCAGCTTGCCAGCGATGAGGTTGTCGAGCTCCTCGGCCGAGTGCTCGCTCGTGGGCAGCTGTTTGAGCAGGCGGCAGAGCAGGGTCACATAGGGCAGGTCCTCAAACGCGACGCAGCTCAGGTCGAAATACTGCATGGCGTAGGCCAGACGGTTGGTGGGGATGCCGTGGCGCAGGCAGGGGATAGGCGCAGTCGTATCCACGACCAGCGGCGGCTCGGAGCGCGCCTCGCCAATGTCGGAAACGTGCAGGCGCGGCAGCGTGGCCTTGGCCTCGGGCGTGTCCTCGGCTTCCTGCGCGGCACGCAGCGCGGCTGTGCGCTCGACCACATCGGCCAGCTCGGCATCGGTCATGGTATCGCGCTTGGCTGCCAGCTCGGCGGCCTCGTCACTCTCCGCACCCTCGGCGGCATCCACCGGCACCAGCTCGACCAGCGCCATGTGGTCGTTTTCCAGCACGAGCTCGCGCAGCAGGTCCTTAAAATAGCTGCCGTCCAGCTCGCCGCGCAGCTCCTCGTACACCGGGCCGTACTTGAGCGCCAGCGTCGCGGCGTCGTCATCGTAGAGCCAGGTGCTCAGCGCGTCGCACGCAATGGCCACGCCGTCGACGATACCGTAGTCGCGCTGGCGCAGGTCGTATTCGTTGCTGCTGATGATGGCCTCTAGGCGCTCGCGCGGAACGCCGTGCTCGCACAGCTCGCGGCAGGCGTCCTGGAACACGCGGCGCAGCTCGCGCGCCACGCCGGGCTGCGCGTTTTGCAGCATGATGAGCTCGTAGGGCTGCAGGCTCTCGGCCGCGGTGTAGCTCACCACGTTGCCGCCCAGACCGGCGGCAAGAATGGCCTTCTTAACCGGTGCCTCGTTGGAACCCAGCAGTGCCTCGAACAGGATGTCCGCCGCGATCGTGCGCTTGCGGTCGAGCGCGCTGCCCAGCACAAGACCCAGGCCCACCAGGGCGTTCTCGGGCGTGGTGGCCATCTCGACGCGCTTGTACTCGCAGGTCACGGGCGCCTGCACGACCAGCGGATTGGGCGCCAGCGTGGACGGGTCCTCGCCGGCGGCGACGGCTGCGTCCATGCGGCGACTCGCGGCACTCGGCTGCGACAGATAGCGCTCGTCCAAAAAGGCCAGTGCACGGTCCACATCCAGGTCGCCGTAGAGCGTGATGTAGGAGTTGGAAGGATTGTAGTGGCGCGCGTGCGTGTCCAGGAACTGCTCGTAGGTGAGCGCAGGAATCGCGCGCGGGTCGCCGCCGCTCTCGTGCGCATAGGCGGTGTCGGGATAAAGCGCGGCGTTGACGGCATCGTCCAGCACGCTCATGGGGTCGGACAGCGCGCCCTTCATCTCATTGAAAACCACGCCGTTATAGCGTAGGGTTCCCTCGCGCAGGCTTGCGGAACTGCCGTTGCCCTCGCCCTCGGCGCCCTTCGGCAGGTCCAGCTCGTAGTGCCAGCCCTCCTGCTCAAAAATGGTGGGTTTGGTATAGATGGCCGGGTTGAACACCGCGTCCAGGTACACGTCCATCAGGTTGTACAGATCCTGCTCGTTGGTGGTGGCGACAGGGTAGATGGTCTTGTCGGGGTAGGTCATGGCGTTGAGGAACGTCTGCATGGAGCTCTTGATCAGGTCGACGAACGGCTCCTTGACGGGAAACTTGGCCGATCCGCACAGCACCGAGTGCTCGAGGATATGGAACACGCCGGTGGAATCAGCCGGCGGCGTCTTAAAGCCAATGGCAAAAGCCTTGTTTTCGTCGTCGCACGCCAGGTACAGCAGGCGAGCGCCCGAGGCGGTGTGGCGCAGCACGTAGGCGTCCGAGTCGAGCTCGGGCACGGTCTCGCAGCGCTCGACGGCAAAGCCGTGACAGGTGGTGCCGGGCACCAGCAGCGCGGCGGCAGCGGCGCGCGGGTCGGTTGAGGTGGTGGACATATGCAGTCTCCTTTGACGCCCCAGCGGGGACGAATCGAGTCGAATCCTCGAGAGTATACCCATATGAGGCCGCGGCTCTGCGGCGAACTGGAGACGATGCCAGCGGATTGGACAAAGGCCCTGCGTGACCGCCGCGCGGGCGTGGAAACTTGGACGCCTATCGAATGAGAGTGGATTTTCGGACGGAATCAGCCTCAAAACGTCCAAAAACCGTCCAAATATCCACCCTCATTTCCCGACCGTCCAAAATCCACGCTCATCCGCCGCCCGCGCATCTCTCATCTCTCATCTCTCATTCGTCACTAATACGAGAGATAACAGAAAGACGAGAGATGAATATGAGAGATAACTGAGCAGCAAAGAGACAAGAAATCACGGTATTGTCTCAATACTGATTGTTCTACCAGCAAAAACATGTTTAAATGAAACAGATGGTAGATATCTTATCTCTCATCTTTCACTCATCTCTAATACGAGAGATAACAGAGAGACAAGAGATAATTACGAGAGATAACTGAGAGACGAAGGAAATCTATTCGCGGCATTCTCCGCCGGACCGAGCGAAAGGACGTGCAGATGAACGAGAACGAGCTGATCGGTCTGCTCGAGTCTTTAAGGCGCATGGGCTCGGACGATCTTAGCGTCGAGGTCAAGGAGAGCGCCACGACGCTTTCTCGCGATGTATGGGAAACGGTTAGCGCATTCGCGAATACCGCCGGCGGAATTATCGTGCTCGGCGTGAGCGAGCGCGCGGGCTTTGTCCCGGTTGAGGACTTTGAGACCGAGAAGGTGCTCAACCAATTCGTGGCGGGCATGGGTGATGCCGGCGGTCGCGGAAAACTGGCCAATCCGCCCAAATACACTATTGAGCGCGTGGAGCTTCGGGGCACCGTGGTTCTCGTTATCACGATTGAGGAGCTCGACCCGTCGAGCAAGCCCTGCTATGTAATAGAACGCGGCGCCCAGGGCGGCAGTTACAAGCGCATTGATGACAAAGACGTGCCACTTTCATCGACCGAGGTTTTGGCACTGTCGTCATACGAGCGGACGAGTCCTAGCGATCGCGATGCAGTGCCCGGCGCGGTTGCAGGCGATCTTGACGAGGCACTGGTCGATCGCACGATAGAGCGTGCTTTCTCGCTGACACCTCGGGCAATGCGCGGCGCGCCGGACAAGAAAACGAAGCTGGAGCGCCTAAATTTCCTTGATTCCCAGGGCAATGTCACCAAGGCTGGACTCCTAGTTGCGGGCACCTACCCTCAGCAGTTTTATCCCAAGCTCTTTATCGACATGGCTGTCTATGCGGGAACTCAGAAGGGCACTGCGGGGCCACTAAGGTTCATGGACCGTACGATCTGCGAGGGAACGTTGGGCGAAATGATCTCGGATGCCGTCGCGGCAGTCGCCAAGAATTTGCGGCGAACCTCGACGATCCAAGGCGTCTCGCGTGTCGACTCGCTGGAGATTCCCGAGGAGGTCCTGCGTGAGGCAATCGCCAACGCCGTAATCCACCGAGAATACGGAGATCGGTTCTGTGGGCAGTCGGTCGCTGTTGACGTCTTTGATGACCGTATCGAAGTGACGAATCCTGGCGGCCTTTACGGGGGAAAGACTCGCGAGAACTTGTTTGACGGCAGCTCCCGATGCCGTAACGCGACGCTCGTGAAACTCATGTCGATTGTCCCGCTGCCGGATGGCGCAGGTTCGCCGGCTGAGGGCAATGGCTCGGGCATCCCGATGATGATCGATGCCATGCGCGCGCATGGTCTGGCCGAGCCCCTGTTCTGCCCGGGGTTCGATCGGTTCAAGGTCGTACTTTACCGTTCAAAGATCGAGCCGGTCGATCATGGCGGGGGCTTAATTGTGACGGCACTCAAACACTACGGCGAGCTGGGGACGCGTGAGCTGGCAGAACGCACGGGGCTTACGATTTCCCAGGTTAGGTCGCGCGTCAACGCGCTCATTGCTCAAGGCGAGCTTGAGCCCACGGCGCCGGCGACGAGCCGCAACCGCAAGTATCGACTGTCAGAGCGCGTGGAATAAATGCGCCAGCGGACGAGGTGACCCAATAATCGACTCTCGATTGGCGCCCGCTAAGGTAAGGCGGTTGTTGCCCAGTCGACGGCGAAGTTAAAAATCCGGCTTACGCTGGCATAGTCCCGAACCCATCCATCAAGAACAGCCTAAGAACCAGCTTGATGGCATATCCCGGTTTGACTTCAGCCGCGCCAAAGACGTGGCGCTCGGCGAGCTCGCTGCAGTATGCGTAGATGTCGCGGATAAGGTCCGCGCCCGAAAGCGTAAACATGTAGCCCGCGTCCGAAAGCGCATTGGGCGCGGCGGGCAACTTGGCCATGTGGCAGAACGTCTGCAGGTCGGGCGCCATAACATTCTGGTAGTCGAGGTGGCCGCTGGCATCCTGTGCGGCAAGCTCCAATTGGCGCACAGAATCCAGCGCCGCCGCTAACACAAAGCTCGGCGTAGGCGCATTGACGTCCTGAGTGGTCGCCACAAGCCTGCCCGCCGCCTGCGTGACAAGCCAAGCGACCTCGCGCTGGCAGCGCACGGCCTTGCGCGTAACCGGCTTGATGGACGAAGAAGAAACGCTTCCCTTAGGCGGATTCGAAGCAGCCATAAGACCCTCCCATGAACAATCCGGCCCAATAAGCCCGGATGAAACACGTGCTACATCAGTATACAGGGGAGTGGGATGGAAAAACGGAGCCGACAGCGTGAGCTGCCGGCTCCGGATTGCTTGCCTTAGAGGCCGTACACTTCGACCATAGCTTCACCAATACGGTGGGGCACGCCGGTGACGAGTGCGTTGCCCATGCAGAAGGCTCGATGGCCGTCAGTCATGCCCGTATCGGTCCAGCCTTTCGGGAATCCCTGAAGCTGATCGAGCTCGTCGGGAACAAGACGGCGGAAACGGCCATCGGGACATTCGATGACGTGCTTGAAACGGCTCGCTCCCGTGCCGCCTTCTCCTGTGAGGATGGTGCGGCTCGGCTTGTCGGTGGCATCCGGGAAGCTCATGGCTCCCTCGGAATACGTGTACGTAAAGCCTGTCTTTTTGTTAGTGCGCTCTTCGCGCTTGCTGCCCTTAAGGTAGCGCCAGTCGGGAAGCTTTTCGTCGGAGATGTAGAACTGCTCCGGGACATCAGCCTCGTCGACAAGCACGTCGCCAAGCACGTGGCGCTCACCGTGATAGTCTTCGGCAAAGTCGCAGGTCAGAACATGACAGCCCTGCATGACGCCGGCATTCTTGAATTGAGAGGTCTTTTGGCCGACGCCAAAACGAGTTGAGTTCTCGTAGGGGTCGGGTAAAACGTCGAGCTCGGACATCTCGTCGGGATAGATGGCGGGGAAGGCTTTAGCCATGACGCCGTTGTGCATGCGATCAACGAGATCAACCCTGCCAGCGTCCTTTTCGCAGAAGATATAAACGCGCTTGCGACGCTGGGGGAAACCGTATTCGGCAGAGTTGACCACGCGCCATTCGACCGTGTAGTCGAGGTCGGCAAGACAGCTTAGGATAATGGCGAAGTCGCGACCGCGTTGAGACGCGGGCGATTTGAGCAGGCGGTCGACGTTTTCGAAGAGGCCGAACTTGGGTTCCTTCATCTCGAGGAAGTGATAGATGTCCCACCAGAGGACACCCTTCTTGCCCTCGATGCCGTGCGCCTGATTGAGAGGACGCGCGACAGAGTAGTCTTGGCAGGGAAAGCCACCGACGACCATTTGCACATCGGGGATTTTAATTTCGCCGGCTTCAGCCTGCTCCAAGACCTTATTGATATCTTCGTTGACAACGGAATCTTCGCCAAAGCGGTCCATGTAACAACGTGCCGCAAACTGACGCGCCTTGGTTCCGGGCGGTTCCCACTGATTTGCCCAAATGGTGCGGAAGGGGCCGGCTGGTTTCATATAGAAATTGGGATAACGAGGGTCGGCATAGCCTTCGAGGCCCAGACGAAATCCGCCGACGCCAGCAAAAAGCTCGGCGATTTTGACCTCTGACATACTCACTCCCCCAAATCGCTGCAAATGCAAAGATCAAGGGTACAGAAATCGGGTTGCAAATGGACGATCCC
This sequence comes from Collinsella sp. SGI.095, assembly GCF_050314535.1. Taxonomy (NCBI): domain Bacteria; kingdom Bacillati; phylum Actinomycetota; class Coriobacteriia; order Coriobacteriales; family Coriobacteriaceae; genus Collinsella; species Collinsella sp. SGI.095. Next base: position 71,808 of record NZ_JBNPNG010000008.1, on the reverse strand, counting down.
CAGGGGATCTTCACGGTATAACCCGAATTTACAGTAGCATACATATTAGATCGTGTCTTATTTCGAGAGGATTTGCCATGTCCAAGAAGCACCTCGATTTCAAGCGCATGCTTGACGATACTGATTTTTCTGACCCCTCAAGCATCGAGCGCTATGCTGCCAATCTCGACGGGATGACGTTTCGCGATATTCTTGAGCTTGGCATTGCTCCGGAGGGGGAGAGCGCGCCCAAGGACTTTGGGTCCAAGAAGTACAAGGGCGGTATGGGAACCCTGATCGAGGAGCGTTACTTTGGCTACAAGGCCAACAGCGACGACCGGCCGGACTTTCCCGAGGCTGGTGTCGAGCTCAAGGCAACGTGTTTTGACGTACTTAAAGACGGTCGTAAATCTGCCGGTGAACGTCTTGTCTTGACGATGATTCCCTACGACCGTCCCGTTTCGCTCGACTACGACAGCTCGCATCTCAAGACCAAGCTCAGCAATATCCTGCTGATTTACTACGGCCGCGATCGCTCTATCGACAAATACGACCAGCGCATTGAGCGTGCGGTCATGGTTCGACTGCCCGAAGAGGATATGAAAATCATTCGCGCCGACTACGAGAAGATCATTTCTTATATTCAGGATGGCCGTGCGGACGAGCTTTCAGAAGGCATGACAACTTATCTGGGTGCTTGCACGAAGGGCGCAACTGAGGCCACGATGTGGGCGGACCAGTATTATGAATACTTCAATACCGATACGGGTGAGATTGAGCACCATCGCGCAAAGCGTCGCGCCTTTTCCCTCAAGCGCTCGTATATGGACTATGTGCTCCACACTTATGTCCTCGGTGCTCCGCGAGTCGGGGAGAGCATTGTTCAGGACGATGGCAAGTCTATCGATTTCGAAAGTTACGTAACTGGACTTATCGAGCAACACTATGGCGAAACTGATCGCCAGATTGCGGAGCAATACGGGTTGGAGTACACGGGCAATAAGGCGCAGTGGACAACGCTCGTCTATCGTATGCTCGGAATCAAAAACAATGCTGCCGAGGAATTCGTCAAGGCAGGCATTTCCGTTCGAACTGTTCGAGTTAACAACAGGGGGCACATCGAGCAGGCTATGTCGTTCCCGCCGTTTGAGTTCAAGCGTTTGATCGAGGAAGACTGGGAAACGTCGCCTTTTCATGTGTGCCTTGAGACCAATCGTTTCTTCTTCGTTGTGTTTCGCGAGGACCACGATGGCGTGCTGCGTCTCGACCGTTGTTTGTTCTGGGCTATGGGAGAAAACGAAATCGAAGGCCCTGCGAAAGCTTGTTGGGATGAGACGCGAAAGGTGATACGTGAGGGCATTGAGCTCAATCCATATCGGGATGCGAGCGGAAAGCTCAAAGTGACTAACAATCTGCCCGGTATGGCGGACAACCCAATTGTTCACGTTCGTCCACATACGTCAAAAGCGGCTTACAAGTTTGCCGATGGAACAGAGGTCGGTGACATCGCAAGGAATGCTTACGAACTGCCCGACGGGCGCTGGATGACGAAGCAATCGTTCTGGTTCAACAAGGGCTACCTGGAGCATATTCTGGGGCTGTAGCGTTTCGAGATCATTTAACAATCAGCCCCTGCTCCTTGATACCTCGATGTCGTCTCTACAAATAAACCCCCTCACCGAGCTTCTTGTGGAACTTGGCGTGATGGTCGCGTGCCCAGGTAAAGAGTGCCTGGTCAAAATTGGTATGCGTGGCCGGGACGCCAAAGACGCCGGCAACTTCGACGCGCACAAACTCCAGTGCCGGCAGCTTGTTGATGGCAGTGAGGGCAAACGGGGACGTGGGTTCTTCGAACAGATAGCGGCTGCCTTGCAGCGCGGCGCAACTGGTGCACGTGTTGCCGAGTGACGGGGCTTTGGAGGCTCGCGCGCCTACGGGCTTGTAGCCACAGCGCTTAGAAAGATAGTCGCGGATCTCGCCCGGCACGCAGCCAAGAGCGGGAACAATGGCGAGTGCGTTGGCATTGGTCGTGTCGATGGCAATGTGCCCGGCCTTGTTGGGTGCGTGCGCGATGGCGATGCCCTCGCTGTCATCGGCTCGATAGGGAATGCCGAAGGCCGCGACCGAGGTCTCTTTGTGGCATTTCCAGCACTCGCGCTTGCCCAGTACTAGATATATATACGGCGCAGAGGGGTCGGATCGGTCAACACCGGGCAGCCACTCGGCAAAGGGCTCGGGATTGACGCCGCTGGGTACATACCAGATCTTCTTGGTCCGGTCCCATTTGGCGCCCAGCGCCTTGGCTTCTTCTTTGCGCGAAAAGGGAACATCGAGCTCGGTGCGCATGGTGGCTCCTTGGTGCTGCAGGTGTAAGTGGCTCAAGGATACCGCAGGGTGTGGACGTTGTGGCGTTTTGCCGAGAAGCCGCGGTGCGGACTGGTTGGTTACGCCTTGGATAAACTGGCAAGTAGATGGTCGGCTTTTGGCCAGTTGGGCGGCAACCTTGCCAAAAACTTGACGGATTGCGGTTTGGGCATCGTCGAATGAACACTTTGGCGCACCTCGGCGAAAAAACCGCCGGTCGTTTGTCGGAAACTTAGCAGAACCGCCATCCGCCGCCGGCGTGCGTGCTATCTTCGCGCCATGAGGTACTTTATCGTTTCACATAACGCCGCATTGGCGCTGTTGGCGCACATGCCGAACCCTCGCTTTGGGGATTCGGAGCCAGAGGTCGTGTCGATTGCAGGTGCCTGTGCGCTCTTGGACCAAGAAGCGCAGGAGGTTATCGATCGCTATGACCTGGGGATCGAAACGCTGGATTTGCTGGTGCCGTCGCGCGCCGGCCGTCGGCAGAGCAAGCATGTTAAGACGCATCTGTGCACCAACGAGCTCCCGGCGGGTTCGTTTATCTCGCTGGGCCACTGGATGGGCGACCTTGATGCGTATGTGTGCTCTCCCGAGCTGGCGTTTTTGCAGGCTGTGCACGATGGCGATATGGCAGCGGCCGTCTATGCCGGCTATGCGATGACATCGGATTACCGGCTGGATAACCTTGCTCCCGGTGGGGTAACAGGCAGGGATGCGGGCATGCGCGATAGCAGGCTCACGACTAAGGAGCTCATCGCGGCGTATATCGAGAAGTCACCCAAGGTGAGGGGTATCGCGAAGGCAAAGGCGCTGCTTGCATATGTGATCGAGGGGTCGCGCTCTCCGAGGGAGTCGGGGCTCTGCATGTTTATGTCGCTGCCTGCGCGCTACGGCGGGTATGCATTGGGCAAGGCCGAACTTAACAAGAAGGTCTTCATTCGCGATGGATACAATGACGGACGCGATCACAAGCTTCGCGTGTTGGAGCGCACACCCGACATAACGCTTACGGCTAAAGTCGAGGTGGGCATGGATAAAGTAAAGGCCGGGCTGCTGCCAGAGGTGCTGACCGCGATGGTCGATTACGATAGCGATGCCATTCATGACGGACGCGAGAAGATTTACAAGGATGCCGAGCGCCGCAACGAGTTGGAGCTGTTGAGCGGCGTGGCACACTTCACCGTGACGACTGAGCAGGCAAATGACTACGACAAGCTCATCCGGCTGTGCGAACGTATCCGACGGAAGCTGCACCGGAACAAGCGACCCATTTTTAACAAGCCCATGAGCGAGGAGCAGCGATACTTTGCCCTCAAGCGCGTCGAAGCGAAGCGGTTTAAGCTTTGGCAGGCCGTAATCGAGGCGCGTCAACATTGGTAGGGGCGGTTGCTGGGCATGGGACCAAGGGTCTCATTGTCAGGTCTAATACTTTTCCCGAGAAGTGAACGAGTCAAAACGGACCCCCGAAACATCGACACTTTTGGTGGCTTATTTCCTGCGGTTTTATCATTGGAATCCTGCGGTTTTGGCTGTAAAAAGTGTGGATGCTTCGGGGGTCCAAATAAGGTCGTTTACTTCTCGGGAAAAGTATTAGACCTGATTATGGGAAGGCTGTCCGGATGTGGTCGCGAGGCTTGCGAAGGCCAGATCGGGGCAGTCGCCAAGGCTGTTTGGGTAATTTTGGGGCTGATTGGGGCGGTCGCCAAGGCTGTTTGGGTGATTTTGGGGCTGATTGGGGCGGTCGCCGGGGTTGTCTGGGCGACTTTGGGTGTGGCAGGGGTAATTGTCGGCGATACCGAAGCAACTTGGGGTCTGCCGGGATGATTGCCGGTTATGTAGAGGCGGTATCAGCCTCGATTGGGATGGTTATTGGAGCTGCCGAAGCGGTTTTGGGTGCCACGGCGCCCTTTTGGCTTAGCACATAAAACAAAACAGCCCAGAGGCATAGCCTCTGGGCTGCGAACATTTGGTGGGCGTTAGAAGATTTGAACTTCTGACCTCTTCCGTGTCAGGGAAGCGCTCTCCCCCTGAGCTAAACGCCCGATCAAGGGTGCGCAAGTGCGCAAGGGATAATATAACGGAGCTTGAACTCGGTGGCAAGAATATTTTTTAAAATCGCTAACGTTGTGGAATCAAAGGGCTTTGTCGCGCCCATTTTAAAAGAGCTCGCTGCCGCGATTTGGCTATCGCATAATGCAAAGCCGTTGCGATGCCGAACCATGGAAGAGACGTCTGCGGAATTGTCCTACCGATAAGCGGACAAGCCCCCAGCTGGTGCCTTCGCCGTGGTAAGGTAAGCCGAATTGTTTCCAGGCTGTTTCGGGGGAGCGGGATGAGCAAAGAGCGTGTCGAGCAGGTCGAAGGCGCAGGGACTTCGGTGCCGATGACCGATATATCGAACATTGATGTGCCCGAGGGCACCGATGAGCTCAGCCGCAGCACCCGCCGTGCATGGCGCGACCGCCTCAACGACGCCCAGACGCGCAAGATGGCCCTGGGTGTGCTTGCCGCGGCTGCCGGCGGAACGTTCTGGGGATTTTCTGGCACCTGCGCCAGCTACCTCTTCGATGTTTGCCATATCGAGACGTTTTGGCTCATGAGCATGCGCCAGGTTTGCGCCGGCCTGCTCTTTATGGTCGTCGTGCTCAACAAGGATCGCGACCGCTTGGTTAAACTGTGGACTACCCCCGCCGACCGCAAGCAGCTCATCCTGTTTACGATTTTTGGCTTGCTGTTCAACCAGATTTGCTATCTGTCTGCCGTGCGCCTAACCAACGCGGGCACGGCGACGGTGTTCCAGTGCCTGCAGCTGGTGGTCGTCATGGGGTATGCCTGCGTTGCCACGCATCGACTTCCGCGCACGCGCGAGACGCTTGGTGTTTTGCTCGCCTTGGGCGGAACGTTTCTTATCGCCACAGGCGGCGACCCCAGTACGCTGAGCATTTCGCCGATGGGCCTGCTCGCGGGCCTTTTGTGCGCCGTGGGCGGTGCCTGCATGGCAATTATTCCGGCCGGAATCCTCAAGGAATACGGCAGCTCGGTTGTCACGGGCTCAGCCATGCTTTCGGCAGGAATCGTGCTGAGCATTTTCACCCAGCCGTGGGCACACATGCCGGCGCTCGAGCCTTCGGGTGTCGGCGCGCTCGCGGTGTTCATCGTGATTGGGTCGTTTTTTGCCTATATGTTCTATATGCAGGGCGTTAAGGAGATCGGCTCGGTTCGTGCGAGCCTTATCGGAACCATGGAGCCGGTTTCGGCTACCATCACCAGCGCTCTCATGCTGGGGACGGTATTTTTGCCCACCGACCTGGCGGGTTTTGCCATGATTATCGCGATGGTGTTTTTGACGGTGTAGCCCCCGCGGTTGCTATTAAAGGATAATGGGCTGGCGGCGCGTTGCTTTGGCGGCGCGCCTTTGTCTATAGAGAGGACCTCTTATGAAGTACTTTGGCACCGACGGATTTCGCGGCGAGGCCAACGTTGGGCTGACCGTGGAGCACGCGTACAAGATCGGCCGCTTTGTGGGTTGGTATTACGGCGCCAGGCGCGGGGCCAAGGCGCGCGTGATCGTGGGTAAGGACACGCGTCGCTCGAGCTATATGTTCGAGGCGGCGCTGGTGAGCGGTCTGGTTGCGAGCGGCGCAGACGCATATATGCTGCACGTGATTCCAACGCCGGGCGTGGCGCATCAGACCGTGGAGGGCTGCTTCGATTGCGGCATCATGATCAGCGCGAGCCACAACCCGTTTTGCGATAACGGCATTAAGCTGGTCAACAGCGACGGCTTTAAGATGGACGAGGACGTGCTGGAGCTCATCGAGGACTACATCGATGGCAAGAGCGAGGTGCCGCTGGCCACGGGCAACCACATTGGCGCCACGGTTGACTACATGCAGGGCCGCAACCGCTACATTGCCTCGCTCATTGCAAGCGCGAACTTTTCGCTGCAGGGCGTCAAGATTGGCATTGACTGCGCCAACGGCTCGGCGTCCTCTGTCGCCAAGCCGGTGTTCGATGCGCTCGGCGCCGATGTGCGCGTGATTAACGCCGCGCCCGATGGCTTTAACATCAATGTGGACTGTGGCTCCACGCATATGGAGCGCCTGCAGCGCCACGTGGTGGAGCAGGGCCTGGACGTGGGCTTTGCCTACGACGGCGATGCCGACCGCTGCCTGGCCGTGGACGAGCGCGGCCGCGTGGTCGACGGCGACCAGATTCTGTACGTGTGCGGCGTGTATCTTAACAAGCACGGGCGCCTCTCGGGCGGTACCGTGGTGCCGACGATCGCCAGCAACTTTGGCCTGATTAAGTCGCTGGAGCTTGCCGGCCTGAGTGCCGTGACCAGCGGCGTGGGCGACCGCCACGTGTATGCCAAGATGCGCGAGGGCGGCTACAGCCTGGGTGGCGAGCAGACGGGCCATACGATCTTTGGCGATATCGAGCGTACGGGCGACGGCATTATGACCTCGCTGCGCGTGATGGAAGTGATTCGCGCCGAGCGCGAGACGCTCTCGCAGCTCACGGCTCCGTGCAAGCTGCTGCCGCAAGCGCAGGTTGCCGTGCGCGTGGCCGACAAGGATGCCGCGCTCGAGAACATGGGCGTGCAGAATGCGATCGCCGAGGCCGAGGACGCGCTGGCGGGCGAGGGCCGCGTGCTCGTGCGCAAGAGCGGAACCGAGTCGGTGATTCGCGTGCTGGCCGAGGCTCCGGACCAATCGGCCGCCGACGCCGCCATGAAGCGCATCGCCGCTGCACTCGAAGCTCTGTAGTTACGCGGTTTTACCAAACCGCGTAACTGCTCGACGCTGCAAACGACCCCAAGCGGCAATCTGACGTTCAATTTCAAGGGCGCGACCAGAAGGTTAGCGCCCTTTCATTTCACGTCACCTTGCTCGCTTGGGGCCGTTTTCGCTGACGTTGCCAAGACATCGACGTCAACATGGTTGGCGTTGGCGATGGCGTGCTGGTCAATCCTTACAGCTGGTACAGCGTGGTGAACTTGTCCTGCAGGTAGCTGCAGTAGTAGCGGGCATCGAATGCCATACCGCACGCGCCCTTGATGAGCTCCGGCGCGTCCTTGGCGCGGCCCCACTGCCAAATGTGCTCGCCCAGCCAAGCACGGACGGGTGTCAGGTCGCCGCTCGCACAGGCGCCGTTAAGGTCGACACCGTCGCGGCACATGGCCGGCACAAACATGGCATCGTAGGCGCTGCCCAGCGCATACGTGGGGAAGTAGCCAAACGAGCCGCCGCTCCAGTGCGTATCCTGCAGGCAGCCGCGCGTGTCGTCGGGAACAGGAATACCCAGGTACTCGTCCATAAAGCGATTCCAAAGCGCGGGGATGTCCTTGGCCGTGGCCTCGCCGGCAAACAGCATGCGCTCAATCTCGTAGCGCACCATAATATGCAGCGGGTAGGTGAGCTCGTCTGCCTCGGTACGGATCAGCGACGGCTGAGCGATGTTCACGGCGTGGTAGAGCGTGTCCTCGTCCACGTTGCCGTAGACCTCGGGCGCGTGACGGCGCAGCACTTCGAGCAGCGGGCCCATAAAAGCGCGACTGCGCCCTACGGTGTTCTCGAAAAAGCGGCTCTGGCTCTCGTGAATGCCCATGGAGGTGCCGCCCTCCAGACACGTACGCGCGTAAGCGGGATTGACGCCCAGCTCGTACATGGCGTGCCCCGCCTCGTGGATGATGCTATAGACGTTGGAGATGCAGTCGTTCTCGTAGATGTGCGTGGCGATGCGCGCGTCGCCCACCGAGAAGCCCTCGCTAAACGGGTGCTCGGTAAAGGCGAGCGTGGTGTCGTCCAGGTTAAGGCCGACGAGCTTCATCAGGTCGAAGCTCATGGCGCGCTGGGCGGCCTCGGGCACGCGGGCATGCAAAAAGTCGGCAGTAGGCTGCTGTCCGCGCTCGCCGATGGCGTGAACGAGCGGCACGACGGTGGCCTTGACCTCGTCACAAAACGCATCGAAGCTCTTGGCGGAAAGGCCGCGTTCGTACTGGTCGAGCCAAACATCGTATGGGTCGCGCTTGGGGTCCATGAGCTCGGCCTGATGCTTGAGCTGGGCGACGATTCTATCCACGTAGGGCTCAAAGCTCGCCCAGTCGTTGGCCGTCTTGGCCTTGTGCCACACGGCGTCGGCCTCGCAGGTGAGCCTGGTCCAGGCCTCGGCCTCCTCAGTAGGGATAACGCTGGCCTCGCGCTGGTCGCGGCCGAGCACACGGATCTCGTCGAGCAGCTGCGGGTCGTCGATCTTGCCGCCGGCGACGGTCTCGTGTGCCAGCGAGCCTACAAGCTCGACGGACTTTTTGCTGGTCAGGAGCTTGTGATGTTCGCCGGCAAGGGTGCCCATAGCATCGGCGCGGGCCGCAGCGCCGTTGGCGGGGGCAATCGTCGCGCCATCGAACTCGGTAATCTTGAGCAGGTACTCGCGGGTCCATAGTTTGCCTTCGAGCTTGCGGAGCTTCTTGATGCCCTTGCCCGCCTTGGCGTTCTTAGAGGCCTTGGCCACGGCGGCCTTGGCCTTCTTATCGAGTTTCTTTCCCATACCTATATCCTTGATCTCGCAGACCGGACGCCACGGGTGGGCGTGCGGCCAGTTTGCACAGCTACCTGCCTTGTACCCAGTGCGAACAAAACGGAACGCGGCGATATGCTCGCAGAATGTGTTATCCTATAGCCCAATGCGTTGACGGAGAGGGTTTTGCCCGCCGCGTCGCCGGCAAGAGAGGGAAGGTCATGGGCTGCAAGCCTTCCTGCGGTGGCAAGGGCCAAGCGTTCACTCCCGAGCAGCAACCTCAACGGGCGCGCGGCCAGCGGCGGCGAAGCCCCAGTAGGGAAGCCGTGAGCCTCGCGATAAGGGGCACAGAGTGGGCACGGCGGGCCAGACATCCGCCGGGTCAAACAAGGTGGTACCGCGGAATTCAACCGTCCTTGGGCAATGCACATGCCCGAGGACGGTTTTTTGTTACCGAACCGGGCCGCGTTTTTGCAACGCCAGACGGCGGCAGTCGTCCTGGCGAGCGGGGAACGCGAGAGACGAAAGGGAAGACATGAGTCTGATTGATGATCTGGTCAAACTCGAGGAAGAGGCCAAGGAGCTCGTCGCAGGCGCCGACGACGCCGCCAAGCTCGAGGCTGCGCGCGTTGAGCTGCTCGGCCGCAAGGGTCGTATTACCGGCCTGATGCGCATGATGGGCAGGCTCGCCCCCGAGGATCGCCCCGTGATGGGCAAGCGCGCCAACGAGATGCGCCAGCTGATCGAGGGCATGCTCGACGAGCGCACCACCGAGATGAAGGCCGCCGCCCTCAAGCACGCACTGGAGCACGAGGCCGTCGACATCACGCTGCCGGGCATTCGTCCGCAGATCGGCCACCAGCACCTGATCAAGCAGATCATCGAGGAGGCCGAGGACATTTTTAGCGGTATCGGCTACACCGTCGAGTCCGGTCCCATGGTCGACACCTCCTACTACAACTTCACCGCGCTCAACGCCCCCATGGATCACCCGAGCCGCTCGGCCCGCGACACCTTCTATGTGGTCGACAACAACCCCGGCAGCGTCGCGCACCCCGAGGCGCATGCCCACGGCGAGTCCGACGTGCTGCTGCGCACCCAGACCTCGGGCGTGCAGATTCACACCATGGAGTCGCAGAAGCCGCCCATCTACATGATCTGCCCGGGCACCGTCTACCGTCCCGACACGGCCGACGCCTGTCACCTGCCGCAGTTCAACCAGATCGAGGGCCTGGTCGTCGACGAGGGCATCACCTTTGGCGATCTTAAGGGCACGCTCGACTACTTTGTTAAGTGCATGTTTGGCGAGGACCGCAAGACGCGTTACCGCCCGCATTTCTTCCCCTTCACCGAGCCTTCCTGCGAGGTGGACGTGAGCTGCCACGTCTGCGGCGGCAAGGGCTGCAACTTCTGCAAGCACAGCGGCTGGATCGAGATCTTGGGCTGCGGCATGGTCGACCCCAACGTCCTGATCAACTGCGGCATCGACCCCGAGAAGTACACCGGCTTCGCCTTTGGCATTGGCGCCGAGCGCGTCGCTGCCCTGCGCTACGACCTGCCCGACCTCAGAACGCTCATGACAGGCGATATGCGTTTCCTGAATCAGTTTTAAGTTGACCTGTCCCGGCGGCTTTCCGAGCCACCGCACCTTGCCCCTCAAACCGTCGCTTGCGTACCCAAGTACGCGGCGCTCCTCTTTCGGGGCAATCTGCGGCACCTCGGAAACCCGTCTCCGTAGCTGGAGTTTTCCGTCTGTTTATTGCAGGCGTTACAGATGAAAGGAGACCAGTTAGATGCGTGTTTCTTACGACTGGCTCAAGACCATGATCGATATTCCGGAGGATCCCAAGACCCTTTCGGACGAATATATCCGTACCGGCACCGAGGTCGAGGCGATCGACACCGTGGGCGAGTCCTTCGACCACGTGGTGACTGCCAAGGTACTCACCAAGACCCCGCACCCCGATAGCGACCACATGTATGTGTGCTCGGTCGACGTGGGTGACAAGAACCTCGACGCCGACGGCAATCCCGCCCCGCTGCAGATCGTCTGCGGCGCGCAGAACTTTGAGGCCGGCGACCACATCGTCACGGCAATGATCGGCGCCGTGCTTCCCGGCGACGTCAAGATCAAGAAGAGCAAGCTTCGCGGCGTCGTGTCCATGGGCATGAACTGCTCCGCGCGCGAGCTCGGCCTGGGCGGCGACCACTCCGGTATCATGATCCTGCCCGAGGATACGCCCTGCGGCATGCCGTTTGCCGAGTATGTGGGCTCGAGTGATACCGTGCTCGACTGCGAGATCACGCCCAACCGCCCCGACTGCCTGTCTATGATCGGCATGGCCCGTGAGACCGGTGCCATCTTCGACCGCGATTTCCACGTTGAGCTGCCCGCCATCAAGGCGGAGACCGGCCGCGCGACCGACGACGAGCTTTCGGTCGAGATCGCCGACGAGGGCCTGTGCGACCGCTATGTCGCCCGCATCGTGCGCAACGTGAAGGTCGGCCCGTCGCCCGACTGGATGGTCAAGCGCCTTAACGCCCTGGGCGTGCGCCCGCACAACAACATTGTCGACATCACCAACTATGTGATGATGCTCACCGGTCAGCCGCTGCACGCTTTTGACCTGGACACCTTTGCCGAGCGCGAGGGTAGGCGCCGCGTGGTGGTTCGCGCCGCCCAGCAGGACGAGAAATTCACGACCCTTGACGGCGAGGAGCGCACGCTCGACGCCGGCATGGGCCTCATTACCGACGGCGAGCGTCCCGTGGCGCTGGCCGGCGTTATGGGCGGCATGGATTCCGAGATCGAGGACGACACCGTCGACGTGATGGTCGAGAGCGCCTGCTTCGACGCCGGCCGCACCTCGCACACCAGCCGCGACCTGTCGCTGATCTCCGACGCCTCCATCCGCTTTGAGCGCCAGGTCGATGAGACCGGCTGCGTGGATGTGGCCAATGTTGCCTGCGCGCTCATCGAGGAGATCGCCGGCGGCGAGGTCGCTCCCGGCTACGTGGATGTGTTCCCCTCGCCCAAGACCATCGACAGCATTAAGCTGCGTTTGGCCCGCGTGCACGCCATCTGCGGCGCCGACATCGAGCCCGATTTTATCGAGCGCTCGCTCACCCGCCTGGGCTGCACCGTCGAGCGCGACGGCGAGGACTTTATGGTTACCCCGCCGAGTTTCCGCCCCGACCTGCCGCGCGAGATCGACCTGATCGAGGAGGTCCTGCGCCTGTGGGGCATGGGCCGCGTGACGGCGACCATCCCGGCTGCCAAGAACCACATCGGTGGCCTGACCCGCGAGCAGAAGCTTACCCGCAAGGTCGGCGAGATCCTGCGCGCCTGCGGCCTCAACGAGACCACGACCTTTGGCTTTGCCGCCCCGGGCGACCTGGAGAAGATCGGCATGTCCACCGAGGGCCGCGGCTGCCCCGTGGTACTTATGAACCCGCTGGTGGCCGAGCAGACCGAGATGCGCCGCTCGCTGCTGCCGGGCCTGCTGCAGTCTGTGGCGTATAACGAGGCCCATGGCACGCCCAACGTGCACCTGTACGAGGTCGGCAGCCTGTTCCACGGCCGCGAGAACGCCAGCCTGCCCAAGGAGACTAAGTCCGTGGCGGGCGTGCTCTCGGGCCAGTGGAGCGAGCAGTCTTGGAACATGAAGTACCGCAAGCTGCGTTTCTTCTTTGGCAAGGGCATCGTCGAGGAGCTGCTCGCCCAGCTGCGCATCGAGAAGGTTCGCTTCCGTCCCGTCGAGGGCGAGGGCTATGCCTTCTTGCAGCCGGGCCGTGCCGCCGAGGTTCTGTCTGGCGGCACCGTGCTGGGCTGGGTCGGCGAGATCCACCCCGAGGCGCGCGAGGCCATGGGTATCGACGAGGTCGTCGTTGCCTTTGAGCTCGACCTGGACAAGCTGATCAAGGGCGCCCGCAACCAGGAGAACTACCGCGAGTTCTCGCAGTACCCGGCTGTTGAGCACGACCTGGCTATCGTGGTCGACAACTCCGTGACTTGCGAGGACCTTGAGCGCCGCATTACCAGCGCCGGCGGCAAGCTGCTCGAGGGCGTGCGTCTGTTCGACGTCTACCGCGATCCGGTCCGCGTGGGCGTGGGCAAGAAGTCCATGGCCTTTGCGCTTACGTATCGCTCCGACGACCACACGCTTACCAGCGAAGAGGTCGAAAAAGCGCACCAGAAAATCGTCACCAAGGTGTGCAAGGGCGTAAACGGCGAGGTCCGCGGCTAGGTCCTGCACTGGGGTATGGGTCAGCGGTGGCTGCTGCCGAGCCTTACGTGACTGCTATCCTCGGTATAAGGCGCTGCTGAGCCTGCATATATGACACGCGCATTGCATAACGGCGTGCTGCTTTGTCGGCAGTGCGCCGTTTTGCTATGATAGCCCGTGGCGTGTTACGAATCTGACAATACGTAACACTGGCAAGGTGATTTAAGCGGCGTTGCAATTCCGTGCGCCGATAACCGGGAGGCGTACATGCACATTCCAGATAATTATCTGTCCCCGCAGACCGATGTCGTCATGGCAGTGGCGATGGTGCCCGTTTGGGTTCACTGCATCAAAAAGGTGCGCGCCACGCTCGACCGCGAGCACATGGCGTTCCTGGGTATCTGCGCCGCGTTCTCCTTTTTGCTCATGATGTTCAACGTGCCGCTGCCCGGCGGTACCACGGGTCACGCCGTCGGCGGCGCGCTCATCGCGCTGCTGCTGGGCCCGGAGGCCGCGGCCATCGCGGTTTCGGTCGCGCTGGCGCTGCAGGCGCTGCTGTTTGGCGACGGCGGCATCCTGTCCTTTGGCGCCAACTGCTTTAACATGGCCTTCGTGCTGCCGTTTGCCGCCGCTATCGTGTTCCGTGCGCTCAACAGCCGTTTGCACGACAAGAGCTGGGGCACCTCGGTTTCGGCCGTCGTAAGCGGTTGGGTCGGCCTGTGCCTGGCGGCCCTGTGCACGGCGATCGAGTTTGGTATTCAGCCGATGTTCTTTACCAACGCTTCGGGCGCTCCGCTGTACTGCCCCTTCCCGCTCTCTATTGCCATTCCGGCCATGATGATCCCGCACATGTTGGTAGCCGGCGTGGTCGAGGGCGTGGCGACGGCTGCGATCTACGGTTTCATTAAGAAGACGGCGCCGAGCGTTATCGTCGGGCCCGAGGCCGCCGATGGCCAGCTTGCTGCCGAGGGCGCTGCTGCCAAGAAGACCTCTCTGGTCCCCACGCTCATCCTGGTCGCCGTGCTTGTCGTGGCTACACCGCTCGGCTTGCTTGCCACGGGTGACGCCTGGGGCGAGTGGGACGCTGAGGGCGCCGCGACCGCCGTTCAGGAGGCTGGTGACGACAGTCTGCAGACTTCGGTCGGTCTCGATACCCCGACCTTTGCCGATGCCCTGCCCACGGGCGATTATCTGCAGGCCTATTCCGAGGAGCAGGGCCTTGGCTTTGCCGGCCAGGCCGCGATGTATATTCTTTCGGGCGTGATTGGCGTGGCGGTGCTCACCATCGCATTCCGTCTGGTCTCGCTAACGGTCAAGGAAAGCGGTGCTCATGACAATAGCCGAGCTGCCTAGCTGGCTTGCGGTCGAGCAGCGATACGAGCCCGCGGGGGCTCGGCATCGTGTGATGCAAAAGAATGTCCTGCACCTGGCGAGCCTGCTTGAGCGGGTTCGCCTAGGTGGCGGCGTGCATAAGGGCGGGTCGATTATCGACCGCGCCCTATCTTCCGTTTCGGCGCCAGTGCGTTTGGTGGGGATGTTCGTCTGCGTCCTGTGCGTATGCCTGACGCAGAGCCTGCTGTACTTGATGCTGATGACAGCGATCGCGTTGGTGCTCGTTGCGGTGCGCCCCGTACACGGGCTGCACGCGACCTTTGTGCCGGCGTTGGCTGCCGCGGGGTTTGCCGTGGTTTTGGCGCTGCCCGCCCTGCTGCTGGGTGCTTCTGCCACGGGCTCCATGCTCAAGATTGCGCTCAAGACATTCATTAACGTGACGCTGGTGCTGGGCGTTTCGTGGACGCTTACCTGGAGTCGCATGTCGGCGGCGCTTAAGATGCTGCACCTGCCCGACGAGGTTATCTTTACGTTTGATATGGCGCTCAAACACATCGAGGTGCTGGGCCGCACGGCGCACGACCTGTGCGAATCGGTCATGCTGCGCAGCGTGGGCCGCGCGCCTGCAGGATTTTCGCGTACCGATTCGATCGCGGGTATCATGGGCATGACCTTTATCAAGGCGATGGAATGCAGCCGCGCGATGGACGAGGCTATGCTTTGCCGCGGTTTTGCCGGCGCATATCCGGCGCCTGCACGGAACGGATTTGGCTGGCGCGACGCGGTCTATGCGGCCGTTGTGGTGCTGCTCGCCGTGTTGTGCGCGGTGCTGTAGCGCGGGCGGTCAAGCCGTCGATGTGAATAGGGAAGGGCGACGTTTTGGTAAACGATACAAATGGTGCGATGGGTGCGAGCGGTGCTGCCGGCGCCAAGGTCACGCCGCTCATCGAGTTTCGCGACGTGGTGTTTTCCTATGCGGGCCATACGGTGGTCGATGGCGTGTCGCTGCAGGTTAATCGTGGTGAGCTGGTTGCGCTGCTTGGACCCAACGGCTGCGGCAAGACGACGATCATGCGGCTTATCAACGGCCTTGAGCTTGCGGATGCGGGTACGTACCTGTTTGATGGACATGTGGTCGATGCGGCATATCTCAAGGATTCCGCGACGGCCCAGCGGTTCCATCAGCGCGTGGGCTTCGTGTTCCAAAACGCCGATGCACAGCTCTTTTGCGCCACGGTCGGCGAGGAGGTCGCGTTTGGCCCGGCTCAAATGGGGCTTTCGGCGGACGAGCTCGGGCGCCGCGTCCGTGATGCCATGGAGCTGTTTCAGGTTGCCGATCTGGTCGATGCCTCGCCCTATCAGCTTTCGGGTGGGCAAAAGAAGCGTGTGGCGCTGGCTGCCGTCGTGTCGATGAACCCCGATATTCTGGTGCTCGACGAGCCTACCAACGGACTTGACGAGGACTCTTGCGACATCGTGGTCCACTTTCTACTGGCTTATGTTGCTGCCGGTAAGACGGTCTTGATGAGCACGCATCATCAGGATTTAGTACGACGTCTTGGGGCCCGTGCGATTTATATCGATCGATATCACCACGTGGTCGAGGCTCCCGTGCCGTCATATGGAACCGAAAACGGTGCAGCAGAATAGTTGCCGCATAGTGGGGTTGCGGCCGCGCGCGTGACTTGCTGCGAATGGTATAGTTATCCGGGTTTTTACGGGGGTAGCTATGCCAAGTTGGAATATTCATATCGCTCAGACGGAACGACTTCTGGCGCGTGCCGGTGCGCTTGCCGATAACGTTCGCGACCGCAATGCCTTTTTGTTTGGCAGCGTGGTTCCGGACATTTTTGTGGGCTACATGGTTCCCGGTATTGCCGACCCCATCCCGTATCGCATCACGCACTTTGCCAAGCCCGAGCCCATTCCTAAGCCACGCGAGCATGAGTTTTGGGACACCTATGTGGCGCCGTTGCTTAAAGGCGCGCCGGCGGGTGCGCCGGCTGCAGCGACCTCGATTGTCGAAGAGCGTGAAAGGCTCAATCGGGTGCACTATCCGCAGCGCTACAAAGACGCCGAGCCGGTTGACGGCCCCGGCGCCGCCGAGTTTTCGCTCGCGCCCGATGACGTGGCGCAGTCGCTGCTCGATTTGACGCTGGGCGTTTGGTCGCATCTGGTGGCCGATACCGTGTGGAACACGCGCGTGAACCAATATCTCGAGGCGCGCGGCGGCAAGCCGTGCGAGGAGTTCCGCATTAAGAAGCAGGGAGACTTTGACTGGTTTGGCAAGACGCTCGGCATCGTTTCTATCCCGCGTGCGACCGATCGCCTCTATACCGCGGCGGCCCAGTTTGGTCAGTATTCGATTCCACAAGAGTATGTGCTCAAGACCATTGGCGTTATGCACGAGATTGTGCGCGAAAACCCCGGCGATCCGGATCATCCGCCGTACCGTCTGCTGACCGAAGAGTTCTTTGACGTAACGTTTACCGAGGTCGTCGAGCTAACCGAGGCGGGTTTTGCCGCCCGCGTTGCCGCTTCTGACGTCCCCGCAGCCCCTCTGATCGCTAGCTGCTAGCCGGCTGACTTCGCGGTGAACAGTTCATCCCAATTGACCAACAGCTCCCCGTCGCAGGGCGTCTTTAGTGGTGCGCTCGGCATCGGAAAGGTTCGCGACTGAACACAAATCGATGAAGCGGCATATGAAGTAGGTCTTAAAAAGGGCCCGGAAGGCAAAGCCTTCCGGGCCCTTTTTAATGCAAATGTGCTTGCAAGTGCGATTTAGCGCACCTGAGCGACGTAGGCGACGTTGGTCGAGGAGACCTTGTCCTCAAGCTGGACGCTCATACGGGGATCGCCGGCGGTAGCGACGGTCAAATCGCCGGCCTCGACGTAGCCGAGCTCCTTAGCGGTCTCGATCGCCTTGACGATCGTGCCGTTGACGGTACCCTGGGTAATCTCGGCCTTGTGCGGGATAACGCCCCAGTACATGATCATCTGCTGGACGGCCCACTCGTGGCGGGAGAACGCGCAGATCGGCATGTTGGGACGGAAGTGCGAGATCAGGCGAGCGGTACGGCCGGTGGTCGTCGGCACGGTGATGCACTTGGCGCCAACGGTGGTGGCCATGTTCACAGCGGACATACCCACAACGTTGTTGACGACGCGGGTGCCGTGAGCATCGGTCGGAACCTCGAGCGGAGCGTGAGCCGGGAGGTACTTCTCGGTCTCGAGAGCGATGCTGGCCTGCATCTTGACGGCCTCGACCGGGTACTTACCGGCAGCGGACTCGCCGGACAGCATGACGGCGTCGGTACCGTCGTAAATGGCGTTAGCAACGTCGGCAACCTCGGCGCGCGTCGGGCGCGGGTTCTGCTGCATGGAGTCGAGCATCTGCGTAGCGGTGATAACGGGCTTGTAGGCCGCGTTGCACTTGGCGATGATCTCCTTCTGGATGTGCGGAACGAGCTCGGGCTTGATCTCGATGCCCAGGTCGCCACGGGCGACCATGATGCCGTCGGAAGCCTCGAGGATCTCATCGAAGTTCTCGACGCCCAGGGCGCACTCGATCTTCGGGAAGATCGTCACGTGCTCGCCGCCGTTCTCGCGGCAAAGCTCGCGGATGCCGCGGACAGACTCGCCGTCACGGATGAAGGAAGCGGCGATGTAGTCGATGTTCTCGGTCAGGCCAAAGAGGATGTCCTGACGATCGCGCTCGGTGATGGCGGGCAGCGAGATGTTGACGTTGGGCATGTTGACGCCCTTGCGCTCGCCGATCAGGCCGTCGTTCTTGACGACGCAGGTCATGTCCTGGCCGTCGACGGACTCGACCTCGAGAGCAACCAGGCCGTCATCGATCAGGATGAGGGAGCCCTTCTCGACCTCGGAGGGCAGAGCCAGGTAGTCGAGGGAGATGTGCTCAGCGGTGCCGTGGAAATCCTCGGACGTGGGCTGAGCGGTGACGACGATCTTGTCGCCGGTCTTGACGGCAACCTTCTTGCCGTCGACCAGAAGACCGGTGCGGACCTCGGGGCCCTTGGTGTCGAGCAGGATGCCGACGGGCATACCGAGCTCCTTGGAAATACGACGGACGCGCTCGATGCGACCGTGGTGCTCGTCGTAGGAGCCGTGCGAGAAGTTAAAACGGGCGACGTTCATGCCCGCCTTGATCATCTCGCGGATGGTCTCGTCGCTATCGCAGGCGGGACCCATGGTGCATACAATCTTAGTGCGCTTGTACATTCAGACCTCCATCTGACATCGTCTTGCGCCGATAGATAAACCATAAGAAATAAAACTGAGTTGATTATAACGAAATACCGACCGAATACCCCAAAAAATCGACCGTATGCCGAATTAGAAGTTCATTTTTTAAGGAAAAAACGGTATATGAAAAAACTTTACCAACCGCTCTAACCGCTGCTATCTGGGCGATATTTTAGTTTGGCGACGCGCCTAAGAAAAAACGTTTTATCAGTATTGAGCATCACACGGTCCGCATCGTTGCATACGGACCATATTTCCAAATGGATTGTTTTGGCTAGACGCGTCGCTTTGGGGTACCATAGCTCCACTATCAACTGCCGCTCAGCACGGCAGCCTTGATGAGCCCTTGCCCTTCTCCTGGGAATTATGATCGGGCATCAATCTGCTGAGTGGCCCGAATCCCAGGAGGGGACTCTATATGCAAAAGGAATACCTGTCCGCCGCGGCGGAGGTGCTCAGCGACCAAGGTGTCGATGAGAACCTCGGCCTGAGCAACGGCGAGGCGTCGTCGCGCCTCGCCAAGACAGGCCCTAACAAGCTTGAGGAAGCCGAGAAGACGCCGCTGTGGAAGCGTTTCTTTGAGCAGATGGCCGACCCCATGGTCATCATGTTGATCGTTGCCGCCGTTATCAGCGCGCTCACGGGCATGGTTAAGGGCGAGGCGGACTTTGCCGATGTCGCCATCATCATGTTCGTCGTTATCGTCAACTCGGTGCTGGGCGTGGTCCAGGAAGCCAAGAGCGAGGAGGCCCTCGAGGCGCTTCAGGAGATGAGCGCGGCGCAGTCCAAGGTTCTACGCGACGGCAAACTCGTGCACCTGCCGAGCGCCGAGCTCGTACCCGGCGACGTGATCATGCTCGAGGCGGGCGACTCCGTCCCGGCCGACTGCCGCGTGCTCGAGAGCGCCACGATGAAGATCGAAGAGGCCGCGCTCACCGGCGAGTCCGTGCCGGTCGAGAAGCACGCCAACGTGATCGAGCTTGCCGCGGGCACCGATGACGTGCCGCTCGGCGACCGCAAGAACATGTGCTACATGGGCTCCACCGTTGTGTACGGCCGTGGCCGCGCCGTCGTGGTCGGCACCGGCATGGATACCGAGATGGGCAAGATCGCCGGTGCCCTGGCCGAGGCCAAGGAAGAGCTCACGCCGCTGCAGGTGAAGCTCGCCGAGCTCAGCCGTATCCTCACCATTATGGTGATCGTCATCTGCGTCGTGATCTTTGGCGTCGACATCGTCCGCCACGGCGTGGGCAACGTCCTTACCGACCCGACTGCCCTGCTCGACACCTTTATGGTCGCCGTCTCGCTCGCCGTCGCTGCCATCCCCGAGGGCCTGGTCGCCGTCGTGACCATCGTGCTGTCGCTTGGCGTGACCAAGATGGCCAAGCGCCAGGCAATTATCCGCAAGCTCTCTGCCGTCGAGACTCTCGGCTGCACGCAGACCATCTGCTCCGACAAGACCGGTACCCTTACCCAAAACAAGATGACCGTCGTCAAGCACGAGCTCGCTGCGCCTAAGGAGAAGTTCCTGGCAGGTATGGCGCTGTGCTCCGATGCCCAGTGGGACGAGGAACTGGGCGAGGCCGTGGGCGAGCCGACCGAGTGCGCGCTCGTCAACGATGCCGGAAAGGCGGGCCTCACTGGTCTGACTGCCGAGCACCCGCGCGTGGGCGAGGCCCCGTTTGACTCGGGCCGCAAGATGATGTCCGTGGTCGTTGAGACCCTGGACGGCGAGTACGAGCAATACACCAAGGGCGCGCCCGACGTGGTGATCGGCCTGTGCACCCACATCTACGAGGGCGATAAGGTCGTCCCCCTGACCGAGGAGCGTCGTGCCGAGCTCGTGGCCGCCAACAAGGCCATGGCCGACGAGGCCCTGCGCGTGCTGGCGCTGGCAAGCCGCACCTACACCGAGGTCCCGAGCGACTGCAGCCCCGCCGCGCTCGAGCACGACCTGGTCTTCTGCGGCCTGTCCGGCATGATTGACCCGGTCCGCCCCGAGGTCGCCGACGCCATCCGCGAGGCCCACGATGCCGGTATCCGCACCGTCATGATCACGGGCGACCACATCGACACCGCCGTGGCCATTGCCAAGCAGCTGGGCATCGTCGCCGATCGCAGCCATGCCATCACCGGTGCCGACCTCGATCGCATGAGCGACGAGGAGCTCGACGCGCACATCGAGGACTACGGCGTGTACGCCCGCGTCCAGCCCGAGCACAAGACCCGTATCGTCGAGGCTTGGAAGTCGCGCGACCAGATCGTGGCCATGACGGGCGACGGCGTCAACGACGCCCCGTCCATCAAGCGTGCCGACATCGGCGTCGGCATGGGCATCACCGGTACCGACGTTACCAAGAACGTCGCCGACATGGTGCTTGCCGACGACAACTTCGCCACCATCATCGGTGCCTGCGAAGAGGGTCGCCGCATCTACGACAACATCCGCAAGGTCATCCAGTTCCTGCTTTCGGCCAACCTTGCCGAGGTGTTCTCGGTGTTTATCGCCACGCTCATCGGCTTTACCATCTTCCAGCCGGTGCAGCTGCTGTGGGTGAACCTGGTCACCGACTGCTTCCCCGCGCTCGCGCTGGGCATGGAGGATGCCGAGGGCGACATCATGAAGCGCAAGCCGCGCAACGCCAAGGACGGCGTCTTTGCCGGCAATATGGGCCTGGACTGCGTGGTCCAGGGCTTGATCATTGCCGCGTTGGTGCTGGCGAGCTTCTTTGTGGGCGTGTACTTTGATATGGGCTACATCCACATCTCCGACATGATCGCCGGCGTCGCCGACGAGGAAGGCGTGATGATGGCCTTCATCACGCTCAACATGGTCGAGATCTTCCACTGCTTTAACATGCGCAGCCGCCGCACGTCGCTGTTTAAGATGAAGAAGCAGAACAAGTGGCTGTGGGCCTCTGCCGCGCTGGCGCTGGTGCTGACGGTGATCGTAACCGTGCAGCCGACGCTTGCCGAGATGTTCTTTGGCCCCGTGACGCTTGAGCTCAAGGGCGTTATCGCCGCGCTGGGCCTTGCCTTCCTGATCATTCCGCTGATGGAGATCTACAAGGCGATCATGCGCGCGGTCGAAAAAGAGTAGCGTTCCTGTCCGGGCCCGACCGCCTGCGGGGTTTCCACGGGCACGTCCTCGCCGCTTTGCGGCTGCGGGATGTGCCCTTAGGAAACCCCTCCCGGCGGGCGGGCCCTGCGGCATCCTTGCTGGCTTTTCTCCCGCGCGGATGATAAAGGGCTGAGGGAAAGTTTGTGAGCCGGTCGAGCGTTTGCTCGACCGGCTCTTTTTGAGTTAGGGCTTTGCCCGGCCAGCTCTTTTTGATTTAAAATACCTGCTCAGTTGTGATTTGTGGTGCTGGGAGGCGCTTGTGGGCAAGGCTAGGGCTAAGGCGAAGAAAAAGACGACGGGGGCGCGGGCCAAGCGTGATCGTCGTCGGAAGCTTGCGACCGAAGCCCCCGCGTCTGCCGAGGAGCTGCTGGCGAGCGTGCCGGGACTCGATGCGCTGCAGGATGTTCCGGCGTTTGGCGATCTGCCGGTCGCCGCGGCTCAGCAGGCAGCATTTGACGATTTTTGCGCCCACGCCGAGGAGCCCGAGCAGATGCAGCTGGGTGCCGTGGTGCGCTTAGATCGCGGGTTTCCGCTGGTGGCGACGGCCGACGATACCTTTCGTGCCGAGCATGCCGTGGGGTTTGCCAAGTCGCGTGGCGAGGACGAGGTGCTGCTGCCGGCTGTGGGCGACCGTGTGGCGGTGCGTCGTGCACCCGGGCACGACATGGGCGTAATCGAATGCGTCCTGCCGCGACGCACGAGTTTTGAGCGTTGGCGTGGCCGCGCCCGCGGCGAGCGTCAGGTGCTTTGTTCCAACGTGGATAGCGTGCTGATCGTGCAGGCACTTGGCGCCGGCGAGGTGCTGCTCGACCGCGTGGCGCGCTCGCTGGTTTTGGCGCTCGACTGCGATGCCGAGCCGGTGGTGGTGCTTACCAAGGCCGACCGCTGCGAGGCCGCGGAACTCGAGCGCGATCTGGATCGCGTGCGCCGTCTGGTGGGCCCGGACGTGCGCGTGATCGTGACGTCCTCTGCCGAAGGCCGTGGTTTGGATGAGGTGCGCGCCTGTGTGCCGGCGGGAACGTGCGCCATGATCCTGGGTGAGTCGGGGGCCGGAAAGTCGACGCTGCTCAATGCGCTGCTGGGCCACGATGCGCTGGCTACCGGTGGCGTGCGCGAGCGCGACGACCAAGGCCGCCATACCACGGTCGCGCGCGTGATGGTGGCGCTGCCGGGCGACGCCGGCGTCATTGCCGACGCTCCGGGCCTGCGCAGTTTGCCACTCGTTGGTCACGAGCGGGGCCTAGCGCGTGCCTTCCCCGAGATCGTCGAGGCGTCGCGTGCGTGTCGGTTTGGCGACTGCACGCATACCCACGAACCGGGCTGCGCCGTTCGCGATGCCGCCGATGCCGGGCAGATCGATAGCCTGCGCCTGGAAACGTTCCAAAACTTGGCGTCATCCATGCGTGTGAGTGCCCAAATGCTCGATCCCGATGTCCATCTGTAATTGAATTTATCTATGACAGCCGTCTTCCAACTGTGCGGGAGGCGGCTTTTTTACTGGCGATGCGCCCTTAAATGAGCGTTTTGCCGACGCGCTGACCAAAACCTTGCCGCGGGCTTGACGGGTTGGTCAGCTCTTGGCTGGTAATTGGTTTGACACTTAAAACCAAGATGGTGATCGCGCTGTTTTGTTGCTTGGCCGCTCGGACAATAGTGGTACGGGCATCCCATCCGCCCAGTGCTGTCTTGAGAGGAGCTGCCGTGAACAAGAGCAAGCGCATCGCCATCAGTCTGGCAGCGGGCGTGCTCGCCGCGGCACTCTGCATGGTTTACGGGTCATCGGTTCGTTCGCGGGCCGAGCAGGCCCAGGCCGAAACCTTGGCCAAATACGGTGGCGATCGCGTCGAAGTTTGCGTTGCCGCACGTGATATCGATGTGGGTGAGACCCTCGACGAGACCAATGTCGTAACCCAAGAGTGGCTCGCGAGCCTGCTGCCGCGCGATGCGGCGACCGAGCTGCGCCAGGTGCGTGGCGACGTGACGACCTCGCGTATTCCCAAAAATGCCGTGGTCTGCGATGTCTACACCAAAGCCGAGAGCCATACGCTCGAGGTGCCCAAGGGCAAGGTTGCCGTTTCGGTGGCGGTCGATGCCGAGCATTCGGTGGGCGGAGCCGCAGGCGTGGGCAGCTACGTGGATGTGTACGTGCAAAAAGACGGCGTGACCGACCGGCTGTGCGGCGCGTATGTGATCGATACCAGCGACGAGGCCGGTGCCACGCGCGAAGGCAAGGTCGAGTGGGTGACGCTGGCGGCCGACCCCAAAGACGTCAAGGAATTGCTGGGAGCCTCGGGCAAGGGAACGGTCAGCTTGACGATTCCCGCCACGGCACGCGGCAAAAAGAGCGGAGGCGACGAGTGATGAAGGCGATCTGGCTTGCGTGCTGCGCGTGTGGCGATTACGGACTGCTGCAGCAGGAAGTCGAGGGCCGCGATGCGGGCGCGCAGGTGCTTCGCGTGGGCGACCTAGACGGGTTGGTGTCTATGGCTCGGGCGTTTCCTTCGCGCCGTGGCGCTGCCATTATCGCGGCATCCCTGTTTGATACTAAAGATGTGCGAGAGACCGTCGCGCGCCTGACTGCCGAAGGACGCGTGAGCCGCGTCGTCGTGTTGATAGAGGCGCTCGATCCGTCGGATATCGAGGGGCTGTTTCGCGCGGGGGCGACCGAGGTCATCGCTGCGCACAGCATATGCGGCAGCGGACATGTGGGCGAGGGAGCGGTTGATTCCGATTGGGGCGTGTCGCCTGAGCCCGATGTTTTTGTTGATAGGGAACCCGGGGCGCCTCGCGCTACAAGAGGCCCGCGTGTTGATGACTATGGGAAAGCGGAAGCCGAGCATGTTCGGCGCCCCCCGGGCCCCCTTGCATGTGGTGACGTCGGAGCGTCGGTGCCGTATGGCGAAGACCTCCTGGCCGTAGATATGGGATACGTGCACGGCGTGAGCCTGGCCGATGGACTCGATGAGGTCGAGGGCCTTGTCGCGGGTGATGGCCCGCACGTCGACGTGACAGCGGAATCCCCAGTTCCGCCCCTACAGTTTGAGCAGCCTGCCGTGCCGGCGTGGACGCAGCACTTGGGTGCGGCTGGCGAGACGGGGACGTTGCCGCCCACGTCGTCAGCCCCTGCACCGCTGGCAGACACTGCGTCGACATCGCATCGAGCTCCGGTCATCTGCGCCATTTCGGGTTCGGGCGGCTGTGGCAAATCGACGATTGTCGCCACGATGGCGCATGCCGCTTCGTTGCTGGGTCTGCGAGCTGCCGTACTCGATCTGGACCTAATGTTTGGAAATCTCTACGACTTGCTGGGCGCCGATGCCCCACATGACATGGCGACACTTATCGAGCCGTCGGTCGCGGGCTCACTTGCGGAGCCAGACGTGGTCGCTGCATCGATGCGCGTTGCCCCAGGCGTTACGCTTTGGGGGCCTGTCGCAGCGCCCGAGCGCGCCGAGCTCATGGCGCGTCCGGTAGAGCTGCTGCTCGACATCTTGCGTCGTGAGTCCGACGTGGTCCTTATCGATACCTCGGTCTTTTGGGGCGATGCCGTGGCGGCTGCGGTGGCGGCGTGCGACCGTTGCCTTGTCGTGGGTGATGCGGCAGTTTCTTCCGCGACGTCTGCAGCGCGCGTCATTGAGCTGGCGAGCCGTGTGGGCGTGCCGCGCACGCGCATGAGCGCCGTATTCAACCGATTTGGCGCGCGTGGGGCGGACGAGGATGTCGCCATGCGCTTTGAGATTGCCTGTGCGTTGAGCTCCAAGATTCGTATCGCCGATGGCGGGCAGGATCTCGCCGCGCTCATGGCGTTTGGGCGCGCTGACGAGGCAGTGGGGCAGACCAGCGCTTTTGCGACCAGCGTGCGCGAGGCCACGCGTGAGATGCTCGTGGAACTGGGGTGCGCCGTCGGCCCTTGGAGCGATATGGTCGCCGACCGTGCAACGCGCACCGAACGCCCGCGCATCCGCCTTCCCTGGTCGCGTGAGGGTGATTGCCGATGAGCCTGCAAACGAGAATTAAAGCAGCCGGTGCGGCAGCGGCGACGGCGCCTGTCGATGCGGGACGTCACCGTGCCGTTAAGCGCCGCACCAAGCGCGCCGTGATGGACCGCATGGGCTATGACGAGGTGGCGCGTATCAGCGCCTACATCGACCCGGTGCTTGCCCGCTCGGAATTACGTCCCGCGGTGGAGGCGGCGCTCAACGTGGAGGAGCCGACCGATCTGGCGACGCCCGAGCGCGAGACCATCATCGATGAGATTTTGGATGACGTGGTGGGCCTGGGGCCGCTGCAGCCGCTCATCGAGGACGACACCGTTACCGAGATCATGGTCAACGGCTGCCGCTCGGCCTTCTTTGAGCGCGGCGGCGTTTTGTATCCCATCGAGCATGCGTTTGAGGACGATGAGCAGATTCGTGTGCTCATCGACCGCATTATCTCGCCGCTGGGCAGGCGCATCGACGAGCGCAGCCCCATCGTCAACGCCCGCCTCAAGACGGGATATCGCGTTAACGCGGTGATCCCGCCTGTGGCGATCGATGGGCCGATCCTCACTATCCGCAAGTTCTCCGACCGCATCTGTTCGCTGGACGAGCTCGTGGGGCTGGGATCGCTGCCGCTTTGGTATGCGCAGCTGCTTTCGTGTGCGGTGTCGCTGCGGCAGGATTTGGCGGTTGCGGGCGGCACGGGATCGGGCAAGACCACGCTGCTCAACGCGCTGTCGTGCGAGATATCAACCGGCGAGCGCATCGTGACGATCGAGGACTCCGCCGAGCTCAAGTTTGCACATCACCCGCATGTGGTTCGCCTGGAGGCGCGCGAGGCATCAATTGAGGGCGAGGGCGCGGTGACGATCCGTGACCTGGTGACCAACGCCCTGCGCATGCGTCCCGACCGCATCGTGGTGGGCGAGGTGCGCGGCGCGGAATGTTGCGACATGCTGCAGGCCATGAACACCGGGCACGATGGGTCGCTCACCACGCTTCATGCGGGCACCGAACAAGAGACCGTGGTGCGTTTGACGCTGCTTGCGCGCTATGGCATCGATCTGCCGAGCGAGCTTATCGAGGAACAAATCGCTATGGCGCTCGACGGCATCGTGATGTCCGAGCGCCATGCGG
The DNA here is from genome assembly GCF_050314535.1 of Collinsella sp. SGI.095. Taxonomy (NCBI): domain Bacteria; kingdom Bacillati; phylum Actinomycetota; class Coriobacteriia; order Coriobacteriales; family Coriobacteriaceae; genus Collinsella; species Collinsella sp. SGI.095. Next base: position 44,881 of record NZ_JBNPNG010000008.1, on the reverse strand, counting down.
ACGGCCGGCGTTTTGTGTCCTCCTATTCGGGGGTGCGACGCGGCGCGTCGGGTGGCGTGGAACTCGAGCGCTACGTGACCTTCGATGCCGCCGAGCGCACCTGGACCCTCAACCGCGAGCCGCCGTTTATCGCAGAGGGCTTGCGCTCGGGAACGCTTACGCAGGAGGAGGTGGACGAATGGAGGTCGTTGTGCCCCTCGTCGTAGGGGGCCTTGCCGGGTTTTCGGTCGCGACGGTATGCGGAGTGGAGCCTCATGTGCCGCAGGTGCCGCCGGCGGAGCTGGTGCGCCATATGTTTGAATCGGTGGCCGAGAAGCTGCCACGCGAGCTGGTGGAAAACGATCTGCTGAAAAAGATCGCCCGTTCGTGGGCATCGTTGGCTCCCGTGCGCCGCATCGGTCTTGTCGTTGAGGATGATGCTTCACGCTTAGCGTTCCTGTTGCTATCGAGTGGCGTCTGCTGCCTTGCACTTGCCGTGGTGTCGCTATCGCCCATCGGCTTTGTTTTGGGAGCGGTTGCGCCCTTTGCCGCGGGCGCCGCACGCGACATCTTTGACCACCGACGCGAGCAGCGCGATGTGGAGGAAGCCATGCCCGAGGCCTTTACGGCACTTTCCATGTCGCTTGCCTCGGGACATTCGCTGGCCCAGGGTATGCGGTTTGTGGGCGCTCACGCGCAAGAGCCGGTGCATACCGAGTTTCTGCGGGTGGCGGCGGCGATCGACTGTGGCATTTCGGCTGCCGATGCGCTCGACGACCTGCTTGTCCGCATCGACGCCCCCGGGCTTTCGCTTGTCACGTTGGCGCTCAAGGTGTCGCAGCGGACCGGTGCCCCGCTTGCCGATCTGCTGTCCGAGGCGTCGAGCATGGTGGGGGAGCGTATTGAGCTCAAGCGCCGCCTGGATGTCAAAACGTCGCAGGCGCGCATGTCGGCGCATATGGTCGCGGCGATGCCGGCGGGTATGTGCGCGGTGCTGGCCCTGCTTTCGGCAGATTTTCGCTACGGTCTCGCAACGCCGGTAGGCGCCGGTGCCGTGGTTCTGGGGCTTGCCCTTAACGGCGTCGCCCTAATGGTTATCCGACGCATTATGCGGGTGGAGCTGTGAGCGCCCTGGTTGCCGCCGCGGCTTGCCTGTGCGCCTTCGGCGTATTTGTCGCGACGGGCCTGGAGCGCTCGGATGTGCGCAAGACCATGGAGATTTTCAGGGGCGAGGCGGTGCTGGTCGTTGCTGCGGCCCATTCGGTGATCGATGCCGCTATTGCGCGGGTGAGGGGCGCATTTGGCGTGGACAACTCAGCGCAGGTTTCGCTCGGCGAGGTGTCCGAGATGATTGATGTGGTGCGCCTGGGGCTTTCCGCCGGCCTTTCGTTCGATGCGGCGCTCGAGATCTTTTGCGCCAATCGTCGATCGGCGCTGACTGTTCGGCTTGAACGGGCATGCATGGCGTGGCAGGTGGGCGTGGGAGCGCGCGAGGACGAGTTGTTGGCGGCCGCGCAGGACCTGGACGTGCGGGCGCTCGAGACCTTTGCCATTACGGTGGGTCAAGCGCTCGCCTTGGGTGCCCCGCTTGCCGAGACCCTTGCTGCCCAAAGTCGCGAGATCCGCGCCGCCCATCGTGCCGCGGTCGAGCGCGAGATTGAACGAGCGCCCGTCAAGCTGCTGATTCCCACCGGCACGCTCATCTTGCCGGCGCTGCTGTTATCCATATTGGGCCCGCTGCTGGGAGCAGGCGGGATGATGTAGGGAGGAATACATGAACAAAATGGCTGACGTTATGGGTAGGGTTTGGAGCCGGACGCTTTACCGTGCAATGCGTTCCTGTCAACGTGCCAAGGCGCTGGTACAGGAGGAAAGCGCGCAGGGTACCACCGAGTACGCCATCTTGGTCGGCGTGCTCGTGGTAATCGCGATCATTGCCATCGTTGCATTTAAGGGCAACGTCGAAAAGCTATGGAACGCGATCAAAGACGGCATCAACAGCCTGTAGAAGGCGGGCATTCTGTTGGCGTGCTGCTGGTGCTCGCTTGCCTGATTGTGGCGATAGCGGCGACGCTCTGGGGGCTGAATGCCGTGCGACAGCAGCGTTCTGGGGCCGTCGCGGATGGGAGCTCGGGCGCGGTGGCGCCTCCCGATGACAAAGCGCGGGACACGGCCGACAGGGATGCCGCCGTCACGGCACAAACTTTTCTGCGCGCCCTCGACGAACGGGCGGATGCTGCGGCGGGTCCATCTGCGGACAACGCAGTCGCAGCCCGGCTGACATGGGCCGAGGAGCGACCGATGACCGAGGCTGCCGCGGACCTGTTGCGTGTCTATCGCGAGGTGCCCACAGCCCAGCTCGCCCTAAGCGGTTACCTCGACATCAAGGGCAACGTATGGGGCGCCATCGTGCGCGATGGGCGCGGCTGGGTCGACATGGTGACGGTTGCCGCGGATGCCGGCGACGCCTCGTGCCGCTTACGCGCGGTGCGCTTGGTTCCGCAAGCATCGGGGTCAAAGGAGGGATCGTGAAATGCTTGACGTTTTGCGCGAGGAGTCTGCCCAATCGACCGTTGAGTACGCCATCGTCACCATGGCGCTGCTTTCCATTGTGCTGGCGATTGCGGGGCTTTGGCGCGCCGGCACCGACGGACGCTTGGCGGCGTTGGCTGCACGGGCGGCGTCCCATGGCGTCGCCTCGACATCGGTTATCGACGCCGCCGCAGGCGCCAAAGACATCGCACTCTATTGATATCGCGCGCGAGGATTGGGCGCAGTCCACGGTCGAGGCCGCTTTTTTGCTGCCGACGTTTTTGACGCTCATCCTGCTTGCGCTGCAGCCGGTGTGCCTGCTCTATACGCGCGCGGTCATGGAGTCTGCCGCCGCCGAGACGGCGCGGCTTATGACCACGACGACGGCGGAGGACGACGACCTCAAGGAGTTTGCCCGCCGCCGTCTCTCCGCGGTGCCCGATGTCTCGATCTTTCACGCCGGCGGACCGTTGTCGTGGGATATCGAGCTTGGCCGAGCGGGCGCAGAGGGCGTTTCGTCTGTATCTATCGCGGGTGATGTAAAGCCGCTGCCCGTGATCGGCGCGTTCGCGCAGGCCATGGGCAATGTGGGGGGAGGAGGGAATGTTGAGTTGAAAGTCGACGTTTCGTATCGATCGCGTCCCGGATGGCTGGAGGGAGACTATGATTCGTGGATTGCCGCGTGGGATTAGGCGTCGCCTGCTGCGAATGATGCGAGGGCTCGTGTGCCGTTGCCGGTCGAATGCCCGCCGCAAGCGGGGCGGCTTCATGGGCCGCTCCGGTATCGACTTGTTTATCGAGGACGGTGCCTACACTACGCTTTCTTCGGCGGTCGTCATACTTGTGGTGCTTACGCTGCTGTTTTCGTCGACGGCGGCGATATGGAGTATGTCGCGTGCCGGGGATACCCAGGTGGCGGCCGATAGCGGTGCTCTGGCGGGTGCCAACGTGATATCGTCCTACCATACAGCAGCCACGGTGGTGGATGCGAGCATTTTGAGCTTGGGCCTGGCGGGGTTTGCCACAATCGGCACCGGCTTGGTTGCCATGCTGGTGCCGGGTGGGAAAATAGCCGCAAGCGATATGGTCGATACCGGGATTGAGATTATTAAAACGCGCAATAGGTTTGCCAAAAGTGCGTCGGAGGGTTTGCAAAAAGTCGAAACGGCTCTGCCATATCTGGTTGCCGCGCGAGCTACGCAGGCTGTTTCGGCGCAGGATACCGATAACGTGACCTATACCGGCACAGCGCTCGCCGTGCCCAGGACATCGGAGTCGGACTTTGTTGCGCTCGAGGGGTCAGAAATCTCGACCGATGCCATCGAGAGCACCTCAAAAGACCTTGACTATGCTGCCAAGGAACTGAAGAAAGCGTCCGAGAAAACGTCAAAGGCCAAGGAACGCGCCTGGCTTGCCGACTGCGGCGGATCGGACAGAGGCGCAGTCGGAAGCTGTTCGTGCATGTGGGAACGCGCGAGGAGCTTGGCAAAGCTTTCGGATATTGAGAATCCGCACTATGCCTCGAGTGTCACATGGGAGCCGCAAGTGGCGCTCGATCGCGCGAAGGCCTATTACCGCTCGCGCCTTGCAAACGAGGCACCTCAGGGCTCAAGCGTCGAGACGAAGGCGGAGTCGGCGGCGCGCGAGGCGTTTTACACCTATGCGAGTACAGAGGTCAATCGTGCATATGTAACCGAGGACGGAGATGAAGTCACTTCCCATATCCCGCTGTTGCCGCGCAACTCTGAAGAGGTGCGAGCGACGGAACTCTATACCGATGCGGCGTGGCCAATTAGTACCATCGATGACAAGACGTATCTGCATTACGGAACGAGTTGCCCCAACTATAAGAAGGGGTCGCCAGGCGGGTTAGCCTCGGTTGCCGATTATGACGGGCAGGACAGATGCAACAGATGCCATTTTGGCGTTTCGTCGCTCGGTGCCGTTGCAGCGCCTTCGACTTCTATCGAAAACGGCTTCGAATACCACTTTGACAAGTTCAAAGATGCCCTGGAAGACTACGTCGACTGCCGCAACAAAGAACTCGAACTTGAGCGTCAGACCGAGGATGAGGCCGACCGTGCGGGCAATGCGTTTGACCAGGCCATCAAGGCGCTTTCGGGCGAGCGGCCGCGTATCGCCCCGCCCGGCCGAAACGGCGTGGTCTCCTTTGCGGTCTCGGGCGATATGACCAGTCCCGGTAAGCTCAACTCTTCATTCAATAAGCCGGTTACGCTCGGCAGTCGCGGTGCAATCTCTGCCGCGGTCTTGGCTCCCGACAACGCGACGGCGCAAAACAACGTGCTCTCGCGGTTTTTCTCGACACTGGAAGAGCGCTCGGGCGGCGTTGCCGGCGTACTCGATGGCGTCATGGATGTTTGGGGACGCCTGCTTGTGGGATACGGAGACATCCAAGGTTCGGCCGACGAACTTATGGACGAGATGATTAAAGACCTAGGAGGGGGCAGCGGCGCGTTGGGCTCCATTGCATCGTGGCTCGGCGATACCGTTTCGGCGTCCGTGGCGGCGCTGGGTTTGGAACCGTGCGACTTGCGCCTGCGAAAGCCGGTGCTGACCGATTCCGCTAACGTCATTAAGAGTCCGGGGTCTGACATTGCCGGTCTCTCTCAAGCGCAAGACAAACTGCGAAGTATTCCGTTGGGCGTGACGGATCCCAAGGCGCTCTGCGAGGCGTTGGAATATCAAGTCGAACGCACCATTAGCGGTACGGTGTTCACACTTGCGGAGATTCCGTTGCCCGGCGGTGGTTCCATCCCGCTTACCGTCGATGTCGCTACGCTGGCGGGCGCCTTGGGCGGTGGATCGTAATGGGCGTTGGTGCAGTCTTGTACGAGGAGCGCGCCCAGGCGACGGTCGAGATGGCCGTGGTCGCTCCCGTTTTGCTGGCGCTTGCGCTCATTGTGTACAACGTCATGGTCTTTGCTGGCGCCGTTGCGCGCTTCGATCGCATGGTGCCCGATATCGTGCTGGCGCACGCTGTGGCGCCGGAAGGGGAGGGCGACAAGAGCTCTGTCGATGCCTCGATGCGTGTCCAGTCCGAGATTCAGGCGGCTATGCAGGGCTATAATCTGCAGGTCGAGGTCTCGAGCGAGCAGAGCTCGGCGTCGTCTGACGGCGGCTTGCTCTCTCTGTCCGGGACGTTTAGGACCTATGCCTGCGTCATGTACTATGAGCCGTGGCCTAGATTGCTCAGCATTGCCGGCGTTTCTCTGGGGACGCCGGCGAAGCTGTCGCACGAGCGCGCGGTTACGGTCGATCCGTGGCGACCGGGGGTGGTCATGTGAGCGCCGTCTTGTCTTATATCGCCTACGCGCGTGCGCTCAATAGGCTCGGTTGGTCGCCGGCAGAGTTTATGGTGGCAGAATCGTTTGGCGCACGCTTGCGCGGCATGCTGGGCCGCGTGCCGATTACGGCTGACGGACTGCCGCTCGTCATGGCGTTTCCGTGCTGCTCTTCGGTTCACACCTGTTTTATGGCTTATCCCATCGACATTGCCTTTATTGATTGCAGCGGCAATATCCTTGCACGCTACGAAAATGTCCGCCCCTGGCGCATGTGTTCCTGTCCCGGTGCTTGGGCGGTGCTGGAACGCCCTTCAATCTTTGTATCGCCCACTGTCTTGCAACGAGTGCAGGCTTGAAGGCCCTGAGCGAAAAACTTCTTGCGGCCGGTTGATGTCTCTGACGTGCTGCTTTACAGAACCGAGGCGGTGTCCAAAAACTTTTTTCAAATTCTCGGTTGACCGGAGCGCGTCCTTGGTTATACTAATCAAGCCTTGAAACAAGGCACACCTCAAATGGCTGGGTAGCTCAGTTGGTAGAGCAGAGGACTGAAAATCCTCGTGTCAGGGGTTCGATTCCCTTCCCCGCCACCTTGAATTGACTAGGACCTCTGCAAAGGGGTCCTTTTCTTTTATGTAGCCCCCGCACGGAATCGAACCCCGCGAGGGCGCGGAGCTGAGGAAACGCGATAGCGTTTGCCAGCGTAGCTCGCAAGGCGCGCAAGCGCCGCAGCGGTCCGTCCGCGCAGCGCGCGGACGCGATTCCCTTCCCCGCCACCTTGAATTGACTAGGACCTCTGCAAAGAGGTCCTTTTCTTTTATGTGGACCCGCGGAAAACGCATCCCAGAATTTCAATCCTGAGCGGGATGCGCTTTCCGCTTTAGGGGCGCTTGGGAAAATGCGACCCGGAATGACGTGAAATTACGGGACATGCTTTCCGGTTGGGCCCGCTGGCGGAAAATGCATTCCATTATTGAGCAAAAAAACGGGATGCGCCTTCCGGCGCCTGCCTTCGGCGCGCGTGCACATCTTGGCGTACCATCTCGGGTGTGCCCGCCCAGACATTACTCCTACTTTTGCGCCACTTTGCAGACCGTTCGATCGGCTGTCCGTGTGCGCGGGTATACTCAAAACGATACTTTTCCTATGCAATACGATGCGGGTTCGCCCTGCACGATTCGAAGGGGGCCGTGATGGAGAGGATACTCGGCGTTAATCTCTCTGGCTGGTTTATTCCCGAGCCTTGGGTGACCCCGTCGCTGTACGCGGCGACAGGTGCGTCCAATGCGGCGGAACTGCAAGAAGCCATGGGCACTGCTGCCTATAACGAGCGCATGCGTCGCCATTATGAGACATTCGTAAGCGAAGATGATTTTCGCCGTATGGCGCAGATTGGTCTCAATGCCGTGCGTTTGCCGGTGCCCTGGTATGCCTTTGGCTCGCAGGAGTCCGATGCGTCCTACATTTCGGTTATCGACTACATTGACCGTGCAATTGAGTGGGCTGCCAAGTACGACATTCGCGTGCTGCTCGATCTAGCGACTGTGCCCGGTGGCCAGGGCGATTCCAACGATTCGCCCACCACGCCGGAGGCTGTTGCCGAGTGGCATTCGTCCACCAACGGTCGTCACGTTGCGCTCGACGTGCTGGAGCGTTTGGCCGATCGCTACGGCGAAGCCGAAAGCCTTCTGGGCATTGAGCTGCTGGATGCACCTCGAATGAGTGTCCGCAAGAGTCTCTTTACCATGACGGATGGCATTCCGGCCCACTACCTGCGCAATTTCTATCGCGATGCCTACGAGCTCGTCCGTTCGTATATGCCCGAGGATAAGATCGTCGTCTTTTCGTCCTCAGGACATCCCGGCGAGTGGAAGCATTTTATGCGCGGCGCCAAGTACAAGAACGTCTACATGGACCTTCACCTGTACCATTACCGCGACGAGCATGCGCTCGACATCACGAGCCCCCGCGGGCTGACGACGGCGATTTCGCGTAACAAGCGCGAGCTTAAAGAAGCGATTTCAACTGGGTTCCCCGTGCTGGTGGGCGAATGGTCGGGCGCGGCGATCTTTGCCAACTCGTCGGTTACGCCCGAGGGCCGCAATGCCTACGAGCGCGTGTTTATCGCCAATCAGCTGGCTTCGTTTGCGCCGGCTGCCGGTTGGTTCTTCCAAACGTGGAAGACCGAGAAACGCATCGCAGCATGGGACGCCCGCGCGGCGCTCGGTACGCTCGAGCGCGGCATGATTGAATAGGTTGATATGACGCAAAACAGCGCCCATACGGGCAAACTCTATGTGGTCGGAACACCCATCGGCAACCTGGGCGACCTGTCTCCGCGCGTTGGCGAGGCGTTTGCCGCCGCCGATGCGATCTGCTGCGAGGACACGCGCGTGACCTCAAAGCTACTGATGCACCTGGGCATTTCCAAGCCGCTTGTCCGTTGTGACGAGAATGTGATCGCCAGCCGCGCCACCGGTCTGGTCGACCGCCTGCTGGCGGGTGAGACCCTCGCTTTTGCCTCGGATGCCGGCATGCCGAGCGTGTCCGATCCCGGCCAGGCGCTGGTCGAGGCGGCGCGCGAGGCCGATGTGCCCGTCGAAGTTATTCCCGGCCCCTCTGCTTGCGTCACGGCGCTCGTATCGTCCGGCATTCCCTGCGAGCATTTTTTCTTCGAGGGCTTTTTGGGCCGAAAGCACGGCGACCGCGTACGCCGTTTGCAGCGCCTTGCCGTGGTGCCCGGCGCGCTCATCTTCTACGAGTCTCCACATCGCATCGTGGCGACGCTCGAGGCCGTGGCAGAGGTCTTTCCCCAGCGTGAGGTTGCCGTCTGCCGCGAACTCACCAAGCTGCACGAGGAGGTCTTGCGCGGGACCGCCGCCCAGCTTGCCGAGGGGCTGCGTGCTCGCGGCGAAGTAAAGGGCGAGATTGCGCTGGTCATCGCGCCACCGAGTGAAGACGAGGAGACCGGCATCGTGCCGGTTGGCGCAGCGGCAGCGGATCCCGACGAGGCCCTGCGCGAGGATATCCGCGCCGCGCTCGAGGAGGGGGAGCCCGCCTCTGCGGTGGCCAAGCGTCTGTCTCAGAAGTATTCACGCCGCAAACGCGATGTCTATGCCATGGTGCTCAATATGCAATAGATGGAGGATATCCAGCCCTTGCGTTAGAATCATCCCCTGTATGCAACGTTTTTCTGGAGGACAAACCCCATGGATCAAAGCAAGCCTTCGTTCTTTATCACGACCCCCATCTACTACGTCAATGCCGATCCGCATCTGGGCACGGCTTATTCCACCATCATCGCCGACGTTCAGGCTCGCTATCGCCGCTCCGCTGGCTATAACGTCAAGTTCCTGACCGGCATGGACGAGCACGGCGAGAAGGTCGCCGAGGCCGCAGCCAAGCATGGCATGACGCCGCAGGAGTGGACCGACAGCCAGGCTCCGCACTTCAAGGAGCTTTGGAGCAAACTCGAGATCTCCAACGACGACTTCATCCGCACCACCGAGCCGCGCCAGCATCATGCGGTGCAGTATCTGTGGGAGCGCATGAAGGAGTCTGGCTACCTGTATAAGGGCAGCTACGACGGTTGGTACTGTGTGCCCGACGAGACTTACTTTACCGACACGCAGGTCCAGAAGGGTGACGAGGAGTACGGCAGCGTCGGCCAGCACCTGTGCCCCGACTGTCATCGTCCGCTCGAGCGCGTGCAGGAGGAGTCCTACTTCTTCAAGCTTTCCGCTTTCCAGGACAAGCTGCTCAAGCTCTATGACGAGCATCCCGATTTCGTCGAGCCTGCATTCCGCATGAACGAGGTGCGTAGCTTTGTCGAGGGCGGCCTCAACGACCTTTCCGTGAGCCGTACGAGCTTTGACTGGGGCATCCAGGTTCCGTTCGATGAGGGCCATGTGACCTATGTGTGGTTCGACGCGCTGCTCAACTACATGACGGCTGTCGGCTACGGTGTCGACACCGACGAGGCCCGTGCCGAGCTGGCCTATCGCTGGCCTGCGCAGTTCCACATTGTGGGCAAGGACATCATTCGCTTTCACTGCGTCATTTGGCCCGCTATGCTCATGGCCATTGGCGAGGCTCTGCCCGAGCACGTCTTTGCCCACGGCTTCCTGACCGTGCGCAATGCCGAGACTGGCAAGGCCGAGAAGATGTCCAAGAGCCGTGGCAACGCCATTGCCCCGCAGGATGTTATCGACATGCTGGGCGTCGAGGGCTATCGCTACTACTTTATGACCGACGTGGTCCCCGGCACCGACGGAGCTATCAGCTTCGATCGCATGGAGCAGGTCTACAACGCCGATCTCGCTAACAGCTGGGGCAACCTCATCTCGCGTTCGCTCAACATGAGCGGTAAGTACTTTGATGGTTGCGCGCCCGCCAAGCCCGCATCGTTCGATGCGTTCGATAACCCGCTGGCAAAGATCGCCGATGGCCTGGCCGAGCGCTACATGGCCAAGATGGACGTGCTCGATTACGGTGGAGCCAAAGACGAGGTTATGGAGCTCATCCACGCCGCCAACCACTACATCGAGGACTCCGAGCCCTGGGCACTTGCCAAGGACGAGGCCAAGGCCGACGAGCTGGCGTTTGTGATCTACAACCTCCTCGAGGCCATCCGCATTGCCGCTTACCTGCTGATGCCGCTCATGCCCCAGACTTCTACCGAGGCCCTGCGCCGCCTGTCGTGCGAGGACGAGGCCGCGAGCGACGACCTCAAGGGCATTTGCGCTTGGGGTTTGCTTGCCGGTGGTCAGCCCGTCGAGAAGGGCGATCCGCTGTTCCCGCGTCTGGCGTAAAGACCGCGCGAGCGCCATATCGGCAATCTGCTGTTTAGGTGTAAGGGCATGGCCGCAACGGTCCATGCCCTTTTGTTTCAAGACGCCGCCACCATGCTAAGGAGGCAACTATGACAACTTCGCCTTTGGCAAACCCCACGGCAACAAGGGAGCTGCTGGAGGAGTTTGGCCTTGCGACCAAGCATCGCCTGGGCCAGAACTTCCTGATCGACAACCATGTGATCGAGCGTATTTGCGAGCTTTCCGAACTTGCGGGCGATGAGCGCTTGCTCGAGGTCGGTCCGGGCGTTGGAACGCTCACGCTTGCGCTGCTTCAGGAGGCGGCGTGCGTCACGTCGATTGAGGCCGATCCCGAGCTCGAGCCGGTGCTCGATGCCCATGCCGCCGACTATGCCAACTTCCGCTTTATCATGGGCGACGCGCTCAAGGTGTGCTCGGAGCAGATTGAGCAGGCCGCGGGCGGTGAGCCGACGGTATTTGTCGCGAACTTGCCCTATAACGTGGCAGCGACGATCATTCTGCAGTTCTTCCAGACGATGCCCGCGCTCAAGCGCGCCGTCGTCATGGTTCAAAAGGAGGTTGCCGATCGCATTGCCGCAACGCCGGGCAACAAGACCTACGGCGGCTATACGGCAAAGCTCGGCCTGTATGCGCAGGTGACGGGTCGCTTTGAGGTGCCGCCGCGCTGCTTTATGCCGGCGCCGCATGTGGATTCGGCCGTCGTGCGCATCGACCGTGTCGACGGCGTAGCGCCCGAGGGGCTTGATCGCGAGTTTGTGGCCCGCGTGATTGACGCTGCGTTTGCTCAGCGTCGCAAGACCATCCGCAATTCCATGAGCGCCAACGGCTTTGCCAAGGACGTGCTCGATGCCGCCTTTGAGGCTTGCGGCATCGCGCCCACCACACGCGCCGAGACGCTTGGCGTTGCCGATTTTGTCCGTCTGGCTCAGGAGCTAATCCATGATGCCTAATGACGAGCGCGTGACGTTTACCAAGAAAAAGAAGACGGTTGCTTGCCCCGTGCCCTTGGCGCCGCTTGCCGATACGCACGCGCACTTGCTCTCGTTTTGGGGCAAGGAAGTACCCGAGACGCTTGTGCGCGCCAAGGCTGCAGGCGTCGACCTGTTGGTGACGATCTTTGATCCCATTGCCGACAAACGCAGCGTGACGGACTATAGCGACTGGCTGGTGCGCGAGATTTTGCCGATGCGGGATATTCCGCAGATAAAGTATCTCGCCGGTGTGCACCCCTATGGCGCGCCGGACTATACCGATGACATTCATGCACAGGTCGTTGCTGCGCTTGATGATCCCTTATGCGTCGGTATCGGCGAGATCGGTCTGGACTACCACATGGATTACGACGACGGCATCGCGCCGGCGCCCCACAGCGTGCAGATCGACTGTATGGCGCGCCAACTCGAGGTTGCCGTACGCCGCAATGTGCCGGTAGAGCTGCATCTGCGTCATGAGGACACGGACGAGGAGCGCTCCTCGCATGTGGATGCGTACAACGTGCTGCGCGAGGTGGGTGTGCCTCAGGCCGGTTGCGTGCTGCACTGCTTTGGCGAGGATCGCGCCACGATGGAGCGCTTTGTGGGTTTGGGCTGCTATATCGCCTATGGCGGCGCGGCCACCTTTAAGCGCAACAATGATGTGCGCGAGGCATTCGCGGCGACCCCGCTCGACCGTATTTTGTTCGAGACGGATTGCCCGTATATGGCTCCGGAGCCCATTCGCGGTCTTGAGTGTGAGCCGGCAATGATTTCCATCACGGCAAACGCGCTGGTCAACGACCGTGTCGATCGTACTGGAGAGAAAGCAGAGACAATTGCGCAAGCTGCGTGGGACAATGCCTGCAAACTTTTTCAAAAATAGTTCTTGCGTTCACGGTGGCGCTCCGTTATTCTAATTCCTGCACGCGGGCGTGGCGGAATTGGCAGACGCGTACGGTTCAGGTCCGTATGGGGGCAACCCCATGAAGGTTCAAGTCCTTTCGCCCGCACCATTGATTGAAAGAGCTCCCAGCAATGGGAGCTTTTTTGTTATGGGCCCATCGCAGGGACTTGAACCTGCGAAGGAGCGAGCGTCAAGAAAACGCGGAGCGTTTTTAGCGAGCTGGCGAGTCCGCCGGCAGGCGGGCGAAGCCGGTGCGGATCCGCGCAGCGGATACGCGGACGTCCTTTCGCCCGCACCATTGATTGAAAGAGCTCCCAGCAATGGGAGCTTTTTTGTTATGGGCCTCCTGATGGTGTCACATGGCTGCTTTGTGCGGGTATCCTAGTGCCAACGTGTGCCCATCGGAGGAGAGACCATGCTGTTATCCGGTATTATCGCTGCCCTTACGAGCCTTCTACTTCCCATCATCATTTTGTTGCTACTGCTTCCCAACGCCTGCTATGTCGTTGAACAGCAGCATGCTGTGATCATCGAGCGCCTGGGCAAGTTTAACCGCATCGTCAACGCGGGTTTCCACATGAAGGTGCCCGTGATCGACCGCAAGGCCGCCACGGTGAGTCTGCGCACCATGAAAAACGGTTTTGGCATCGACGTTAAGACCCAGGACAACGTGACTATCGGCCTTGAGGTCTCTGCTCAGTACCACGTGAGCTATGACATGGGAGCCGGCCCGGCAGATTCGGGCATCTACAAGAGCTACTACATGCTGCAGGAGCCCGTCGACCAGATGCGCGACTTCATTACCGATGCCCTGCGCTCTTCCATCCCTGTCTATACCCTTGATGAGGTCTTTGCCAAGAAGGATGACATTGCCAAGGACGTCAACGCCACCGTATCCGAGCAGATGGCCGCCTACGGCTTTACCCTCGTGTCGACGCTCATCACCAAGATCGCGCTGCCGACCGAGGTCGAGAACTCTATGAATGACATCAACGCCGCCCAGCGTAAGCGCGCTGCTGCGCAGGAGCTCGCTGAGGCCGACCGCATCAAGCGCGTTACCGAGGCGACCGCCGAGGCCGAGGCAATGGAAAAGGCGGGCGAAGGCATCGCCAACCAGCGCAAGGCCATCGCGCTGGGTATCAAGGATTCGCTCGAGATTATCCAGGAGACGGGCGTCGGCAACGATGAGGCCAACCAGCTGTTCATGTTTACGCAATGGTCCGAGATGATGACGGAGTTCGCTCGCACGGGTAAAACATCGACGGTCGTGCTGCCGAGCGACTTTTCGCAGTCGGCCTCTATGTTCGAGCAGATGCTGACCGCCGGCAAAGTTCAAAACGATTCGAAGGAGTAGGCGCGCGTGAAGTGCACCGTTGTATGCGTCGGTAAGCTCAAAGAGCGTTTTTGGAAGGATGCCTGCGCCGAGTACACCAAGCGCCTGGGCGCCTATGCCAAGGTGGATATGCGCGAGGTGGCCGATATCGACCCGGCCAAGGCGGGCGGCGTGGATGCCGCGCGCGACAAGGAGGGAGCGGCGATTCTTGCAGCCCTGCCGCCCCGAGCGCATGTGATTCTGCTGGCCATTGAGGGCAAAGAGCGCTCGAGTGAGGAACTCTCGGCGCGGCTCGATGATCTTATGTTGCGAGGCAACAGCGATATCGCCTTTGTGATTGGCGGATCGGACGGCGTGAGCGACGATGTTCGCTCACGAGCTGACGAAATGCTCAGCTTTGGACGCATTACCTTGCCGCATAACTTGGCGCGCGTGGTGCTGCTGGAGCAGGTCTACCGCGCCTGCAAGATTAGCCGTGGTGAGCCGTATCACAAATAGGTCGGCAACACGAAACAATGCCGTGGGACAATAGCTCTCGATTTGAAGAACCTGTCTGAGAGGACTATGAGATATGAAGATTGGATTTGTCGGTTTTGGCAATATGGCGAGTGCTATGGCCGATGGCTGGATTGCCGCCGGTGTGGCTGCGAGCGACATGTGTGCCTGCGCGGGCCGCTACGATGCCCTGGTTGAGCGCTGTGAGGCGCGTGGGATACTTGCCTGTCGTGATGCGGCGGAGGTTGTCGCTGTATCCGATATCGTGGTTGCTGCGGTCAAGCCGTACATGATCGAGAAGGTCTTCGCTCCGCTCAAGGATACTCTTGCCGATAAGGTCGTCCTTTCGGTCGCCTGGACTTGGGACAGTGCCAAGTGGGAGCAGGTCCTGCCGGGTGTCGCGCACATCTCGACGGTCCCCAATACACCGGTTTCGGTGGGCGAGGGCGTCATCGCCTGCGAGAAGTCCTCTACGCTCAACGGCGAGCAGCGTGCCGTGGTGCTCGACCTGCTCGGAAAGCTTGGCACTGTCGTTGAGCTCGATACGAGCTTGCTGTTTGTGGGCGGTACCGTGGGCGGTTGCGCCCCGGCATTTGTTGCCATGGCGATTGAGGCCCTGGGCGACGCGGCCGTCAAGCACGGCATTCCGCGCGCCGACGCCTATCGCATTGTGAGCCAGATGGTTCTGGGTACGGCGAAACTGCAGCTTGCAACTGGGCAGCATCCTGCGGCGATGAAGGATGCCGTGTGCTCGCCCGGCGGCGCAACCATCAAGGGCGTCGTCGCGCTCGAGGACGCCGGCATGCGCAGCGCCCTGGTCAAGGCCATCGACGCCACCCTTCAGTAAACCTGCCATTTAGGGACAGGTTTATTTTGGCAGGTTTTTCCTGCGGTTTTATCTCTATAGCGAAAAGCACCCCGCAACCGGGTTGATACCGGTTGCGGGGCGCTTGCGTTTGCCCAGATAAAACCGACCAAAATAAACCTGTCCCTAAATGGCAGGTTAGTCCCAGAAGCTGTCTTGATCTTCTTCGGATTTGGGCCCGCGGTCGACGTAGAGCTTATGGGTGCGCTTCTCCATTACAAAGGCAAGAATCGCAAACAGCAGGATGCCGCCGGCGAAAAGGATGGCAAAACCGGTGCGGGTGCCAAACAAAAAGGAAAAAACTGCGTCCATTGGGTGCCTTCTTGCGTAGTTGAGTTGGGTCGTAAACGCTCATAAGTATATACTTGCCCATACATGTACAAGGTTGCAACCTAAATGGAATGTATATCGCCGGAGGATCTAATGCTTGATATCAAGTTTGTTCGCGAGAACCCCGATGCCATCGATACCGCCATGGCTAACCGCCAGACGTCTTGGGATCGCGAGAAGTTCTTTGAGCTCGACGATGAGCGTCGTGCCGTCATCACCGAGGTCGAGGAGCTCCAGGCCACGCGTAATGCCGAGTCAAAGAAGATCGGCGCCCTGATGAAGGAGGGCAAGAAGGACGAGGCCGAGGCCGCCAAGGAGGCCGTGCGCGCCGTCAACGAGAAGATCGACGGTCTGGCCGAGCGCCGCACCGTTCTCGAGCAGGAGCAGTACGACTTTATGGCTCACCTGCCCAACATTCCCTGCGAGGCCACCCCGTACGGCAAGGACGAGGACGAGAACATC
Organism: Collinsella sp. SGI.095; assembly: GCF_050314535.1. Classification (NCBI taxonomy): domain Bacteria; kingdom Bacillati; phylum Actinomycetota; class Coriobacteriia; order Coriobacteriales; family Coriobacteriaceae; genus Collinsella; species Collinsella sp. SGI.095. The sequence continues at coordinate 28,873 of NZ_JBNPNG010000008.1, read as the reverse complement.
GAGCGCCGTCGTTGGGGCACCCCACGCGTGTTCGACTTCGACTTTAAACCGCACTGGGATCTGGGCACCGACCTCGACATCCTCGACTTCGAGCGCGGCAACAAGCTCTCCGGTAGCCGCTTCACCGTTCTCGGTGGCGCCGGCGCCCGTCTGGAGCGCGCCCTCATCAACTTCTTCCTCGATACGCACACCAGCCGTGGTTTTAAGGAGTGGTGGCCGCCCATCGTCGTCAAGCGCCAGACCATGTTTGGCACGGGCCAGCTGCCCAAGTTCGAGGACGACGCCTATCATGTCTCGGGCGATAACTTCCTGATCCCCACCGCCGAGGTCGTGCTTACCAACCTGCACGCCGGCGAGGTTCTCGATGCCGACACCCTGCCGCGCCGCTACACCGCCTTCACCCCCTGCTTCCGCGAGGAGGCCGGCTCTGCTGGTCGCGACACCCGCGGCATCATCCGCCAGCACGAGTTCGACAAGGTCGAGATGGTCAAGTTTGCCAAGCCGGAGGAGTCCGACGAGGAGCTCGAGAGCATGACCGCCGAGGCCGAGTTCCTGCTTCAGCAGCTGGGTCTTCCGTATCGCGTGATTAGCCTGTGCACCGGCGACCTGGGCTTCTCTGCCCGTCAGACCTACGACATCGAGGTCTGGCTGCCGAGCTACAACGCCTACAAGGAGATTAGCTCCTGCTCCAACTGCGGCGACTTCCAGGCCCGCCGCGCCAACATCAAGTATCGCGATCCCGAGAACTTCAAGGGCTCGCGCTACCTGCACACCCTTAACGGTTCCGGTCTACCGGCTGGCCGCACCATGGCCGCCATTCTGGAGAACTACCAGAACGCCGACGGCACCATTACGATCCCCGAGGTTCTGCGTCCTTACATGGGCGGCCTCGAGAAGATCGAGCCGGTCGCGTAGGTTTGCTGCATAAGCGATTTGCGGGGGCGCCCCTATCCGGGGCGCCTTTTTTGTGCGCGGAGCCTTACCATGTCGCGCGGACAGCTCAATAGAAAATACACGAACAAATGTTCTGTATACGATCGTCTACCTGCTATGCTTTTACTAGATACGAGCGAGAGAAGGGGGATGTGATGGACCTGTTTGATGAGCGGGTAGTTTTGTTTGAGAGCGATGAAGGTGGGGAGCACCTGCTAGTTACGTGTGAGCCATCGGGTATGGGTGGCTTGGTGGTGAGGCAAACGAGCGAGGGTCCGTTGACCCAATGGTGCTTTGAGGAGTCACCACATGTAGTTGAGACCTTTGTGACGCACGAAGGGCTTACAACACTCGAACGGTTCTATGGAGTCGGGACTTCTAACCAGGTGGCACGCATGCTGAGTATCTCGTTTGCCGAGTATGATTGCGCCCAGCGGGTGCGCTCGCTATTGAAGGAACTCGGTGTTGGGTTCGATGTGGTTGAAAAGCCAATCGATCGTATGGGAAACGGTGATACATGCGGAGCTGCATGAGGAAAATGGTCTAGAAAAAAATCAAGATTGTGCTTGACTCCAATTAACTAAAATGGTTTCATATGTCTTGCGCTGCGGCGTTACCTCAGCTGGATAGAGGGTCTGACTACGAATCAGAACGTCATAGGTTCGAATCCTATACGCCGCACCAATCGAACTTGAAGCCTCCGGCAACGGGGGCTTTTCTTTTTTGGAAGCCATGCATGGATTCGAACCTCGGTCGAGGCGCGAGCGTAAAGAAAACGCGGAGCGTTTTTAGCGAGCGGGCGAGCGCGCCGGCAGGCGGGCGAAGCCGGTGCGGATCCGCGAAGCGGATGCGCGGAATCCTATACGCCGCACCAATTGACTTTAAAGCTCCCGGCAACGGGGGCTTTTCTTTTTTGGAAGCCATGCATGGATTCGAACCTCGGTCGAGGCGCGAGCAGCATAATCACCACATCGTAAAATTTTTTCAAATTGTCGCTTGACCCGTCGGGGCCTCGCGTGCATAATAATCCGTGCGTTGCGGCGTTACCTCAGCTGGATAGAGGGTCTGACTACGAATCAGAACGTCATAGGTTCGAATCCTATACGCCGCACCAATTGATTTTAAAGCTCCCGGCAACGGGGGCTTTTCTTTTTTGGAAGCCATGCATGGATTCGAACCTCGGTCGAGGCGCGAGCGTAAAGAAAACGCGGAGCGTTTTTAGCGAGCGGGCGAGCGCGCCGGCAGGCGGGCGAAGCCGGTGCGGATCCGCGAAGCGGATGCGCGGAATCCTATACGCCGCACCAATTGACTTTAAAGCTCCCGGCAACGGGGGCTTTTCTTTTACGCCGCCATTCGACCCCAGACATTCGACTGGAATCGTGCGCCTCCGCCCGCGGGAGACTATTTCTTATCGACTCGTGTAAGATTCCGAGTAGATGTCGCGGTCCGTCCGCGACCACTCCTTCGCTATACGACCGATCAGGGTGATATTTCGTGGCAGAGCGTCCGACATACAAGCTCAGGTTTCTCGACCCCAAAAAGCGTTTTCCATCGATGCCGGAGCAACCCGCGGGGCGCTCGTATGGTGTTGTCTGGAAAGTTTTTGGCGAGGATCCTAAAGAGTCTTGCTATGTCGTCGAATTCGTAGGCAAAAGCCACATATCGCTTTTGGGCTACGTGAGCGTGTCAGGTGAGGTCTATAAGGTTGACGGCCCTGTTCAGAAAGTGCCATTGCCCAAGAACCCCGACATGAAATTGGTCCTTGACGAGTCCGATTCCAGTGTTGGCGAGATTTTGGTGCGGGGAGCCAACGGCGCAATGCGCGCTTGCGCGCGAACGGCCGGCTCTCCCGAAGGGGCAATGCGTGAGCAGTCCGACCACGAGACATGGAATTCGAGCCGTGCTCTCCCTTATGGCGAGTTTATGGCCTCGATGTTCTTGCGCTACGTGATATTTGCCGACCCCAACAACACTCTTGCGAACACGGTACCTGCCGACGAGCTCGATGAGGGTATAAAAAACACCGCCAACAAGATCAAACTCGTAAAGTTGCCCGAGCCGGTCGAGGTGTTTTTGGGCTTTAACACGGCACCGCTCCCCGATGCTATCGAGACGCTGCTCTACCGCGTTGACCATGCCGATAATCCGAGCGGTATCGAGCGTTATGCCGCCGCCCTTATGAGCGAGGTCGATTTGCCCCGACTGCGCACCATCGCTGCCAAGTCCGAGATGGGTCTAGCGCGTATCGACCGCTCAAAGCTGTTCTATCTCAATTTTGATCGTAGCCTGCTGGACCAAGACGAGATTGACATGCTGCTTGCTATCGAGTGTCGTCTTAACCGCCTCTCCGGCATCCTTGAGCGTATTGGGGCAGGGTTGGGCCCCGTTGCCTCGTCGCCAAGCTTTGAGGGCTGCTCGCTCTTTGATCTATGGCATATCAGCAAGACGACAAACGACGTTCCTCGCCTGCTCGAAACGCTGTCGAATGACAACCCGTGGGCCAAACCGGGGACGGTTGCGTGCCAGCCGGGTGGCGAGTGGGACGTTCGCACCCGCTTTGCACGTATCGTAGAGGCACTCAACGTGGTCACGCGGCTCGACTACATCTATCGAGCGAACGTCGCCGAGGGCATCATGCTGGTTCGATTTGGCCGCACGGTTGTCGATGCTTTGCCGCAGCGCGAATACGATGCTCAAGATGATGCCTGGCGCGAGGTGGATGAGCCTAAGCGCGCAGCATGGGCCACCGAGCACGATGCGCGCATTGCGCTTACACTCGCAGCGGCTTGCTTTGCTTCGGGCGCTCGCATTACGCGCTGCTACGTTCAGATTGCGGCTCCCGATGGCGAGCAGGGCGAGCGCATCATTGCAACATATTCCTTTGGGCGTGCGGCCTATCTGGCCAATTGCGTTCCCGCCGCTAAGAATTTTGAAAGCATGGATATGGATGATATGCCGTGCAAGCGCATGCTTGAGGCATATGAGTCGGACGCGCCGGATGCGATTGAGCCCGCTGAGGTTCATGCCCGCCCGCGTGACGACCACCGTTCGCTGCCGCCGGCGTTGCGCGACCTGCTGCTTGCCGATACGGCTGACGAGCTTGAGGTTATGGAGGAGGGCGATGACCCGTATGTGGCGCGCGTCGCTGAGTTGCGCGAGCAGGCAAAAGTCGACCGCGCGGGTGCGTTTGAGGGCTTTTCCCGTCTTGTTGAGGAGCTGGAGGCCAAGTGCGCCGTTGCCGAGCTTTTGGCGACAGGACCGGTCCAGACGCAGTTTTGCGACAACCAGCTGGTGCGTATAGTGCTGCCGGTAATGGAGGAAGACCGCTCCGTTCGTATTTTGCGCGCTCCCGATGCGCTGTACTTTGCCCAGCATGAGATTTGCAGCTTTTACGCCGAGCAGGAGGATTTTGAGCGGGCATTGCCCGAGGTGCGTCATCTTTACGATCTGGCGCGCTCATCCATGCAATCGCACTTTGCACTCATCAACGTGCTGGCGCGTCTGGAGCGCTATGACGAGGTCATTGAGGTGGCGCGCCACGGCCTGCGCATTGCCAGTGACCGTTCCTCAATCGGCTACCTGTTCTATCGCCTAGCGTTTGCCTACTGGAACTGCGATCAGCTCGAGCTGGCGTTGGCGTGCTACCGCTTGGTACCGCGCGGCGAGGAGTCGGGTAGCAATGCACTGGAGGAAATGCAGGGCCTTATGAACGAGATGGGTGTCAATGAGCCACCGACGTTCGAGGAAGCGGTTGAGACCATCAGTAAGGCGGGGCTCGAACTGCCGCCGGTGCCTGCCGTGTCCAACCAGCTGGCAGACGCTGCTGTGCAGCTGGTTGATAACGGGTTCTTTTTCCTGGCACGCGTCTGCATCTTCCAAATGTGGCGCACGATGGGAAACGATGAGCTCGGCTCCCTCAGCCGGTCGTTGGGATAGGGGTTTGATTTATGGGGGAGGAAAGCCTGCCGGCCAATTATCAAAATTTCCCCTTGCCCGGATTCGAGTGTTTGGTTACTATGGAACGGCTGTTACGGAGAGCTGACCGAGAGGCCGAAGGTGCTCGCCTGCTAAGCGAGTATGCCCCAAAAGGGCATCTGGGGTTCGAATCCCCAGCTCTCCGCCAGTATGACTTGAAAGAAGGGTCCCATTTGGGCCCTTTTTTGATTAGAAGAATGTTAACTGGGGATTCGAACCCGAGAGGGCACGGGCGTTAAGCAAACGCGAAAGCGTTTGTAGCCCGTGGGCGAAAAGCCGCCAGGCTTTGAAGCCGGAGGGCATGCGCAGCATGCCCAGACATCCCCAGCTCTCCGCCAGTACGAATTTGAAGAAGGGCTCCGTAAGGGGCCCTTTTTGGTATGGAGAACGTTAGCTGGGGATTCGAACCCTCAAAAAATGAGGCGCCCCGTTGGACGCCTCATTTGGTTCGATGTGATAACGCTTTGGCCCTACACCTCAGGAGCCTTGGCTACGGTCTCGCTCTCGGCTGTGAGCGGGCGGTTGTCGATGCGGCGGCCCAGGCGGTCGAGCTTCACGAGCAGCCACTCGATGGGATTGGGCCCCGTTCCTTCCTCGTCGGCAACCAGGTCCATGACGGCAATCTTGGTGCCGTCCTGCTTAAGCGTAACGCTGCCCACCTTATCGCCAACATGCACCGTGCCCGAAAGGTCATCGTAGCTAACCTTTTCGGTCACTTCGCCGGCGAGTGAGAACACCGTTGCCTGCGCGGTGGGGTCGGCAAGCGTGGCGTCGATCGTTTTGTCTGTCCAGTCGGTTTGACTGACACGTGCCATCAGCGGATTTCCGTTGGCGGTCTTCTTTTGCGTATTGGCGATTTCGACCGTTACCTTGTGGTCGTAATACCAACTAGCAAGTGTGGCCGTATCGGCAAAACGCTGGTCGGTGGTGCTGGAGTTCAAGACAACGGTATAGATCTCGTCGCCATCGCGATTGTAGGCGCTTGCAAAGCAGTATCCGGCATCGTCGGTGGTGCCGGTCTTACCGCCGATATTGCCGTCTTGGTCCAATAAAACATTGTGCGTATCCATGGAATGCGAATGATCGGAGCCGTCGGCGCCCGTCACTTCGATCCAGGGATCTTTGCTCGCCATGACTTCGCGAATCGTGTCGTCCTTCATGGCCTCTTGCATCATCAATGCCACATCGTGTGCGGTTGAATGCATATCGCCGGCCCATTCGTCAAAATCCAGCCCGTGCGGGTTCTCGAAGAGCGTTCCCGTGCAGCCGAGCTTCTTGGCCCGCTCGTTCATGGCTTTTACAAACGTAGCGACGGCATCTTTGGTCTTGGGGTCAAGTTTTTTGCCCACGTGTTCGGCAAGCGCGATGGCGGCGTCGTTGCCCGAGGGGATCATCAGGCCGCGCAGCGCTTGCTCGACGGTGAGCTCGTCGCCTTCGAGGAGTCCCGCGGTCGAGTTGCCTACGGTTGCCGCCGCGTTGCTCACGGTGATTTTCTCGTCCATTTTGCAGTTCTCGACCGCGAGGATTGCAGTCATGACCTTGGTGATAGAGGCGATTTTGACTTGCTCGTCGGCGCTACGGGCATAGTAGACGGTGCCGTTTTTACCCATGACAAACGCATTGGAGGCATCGATATCGGGCAGGTCTTCGGCTGCAATGCCGCGTGCATCGGCGGCTTTGCCGCAGATGTTATCGGTCGTGAGCACTTGGGCACCGACGACGGACGGAATGCCGGCGACAAGGGCGACGGCGCAGGCAAGGCCAACGGTCAGCTGCGCGGAACGCTTTACAAGAGGGGTGAGATGCTTCACTGATTTCGCTTTCGACGGGATGGTCTCCTTTGGCTCTAGAGTATATCGTTTACCGGCTGTGTCGCTTGGGGTTTGGCGCGTGCGGTTTATCTTCGTGTCTGGGCGGACGCTTGGGTGTGCACGGTCGATATGATTGCCCGTCGCGTATCGAGGAGGTCCTTACAAATACTTGACAATACCCTCACGCATATATGAGCTGCGATTTTTACTATCGATACTGCTGATTTGATATCGATGTGGAGGTATGCGGTATGACGGCTGCTGCGGCTGTGGGGCCCACGGAGCTCGAGGAGCTAATGGAAGCGCAGGCCGAGGCCGCGCATGAGCGCGAAGTTGGGGATGCGACTCGCCCCACGGCAGAGGACCTTGCCACCTCGCCGACGCGCATCGATGTCGAGGGCCTCGACCTGTTCTATGGAGATCACCACGCGCTTAAGGATGTGTCCATCAAGATCCGCGACAAGCAGATTACCTCGTTTATCGGTCCTTCGGGCTGCGGCAAGTCGACGTTGCTGCGTTGCTTTAACCGCATGAACGACGGCATCAAGGACTGCCGCATCGAGGGCAAGATTGCGCTCGATGGTCAAGATATCCTGGGCGATTACGACATCTGCCGCCTTCGCCAGCGCGTGGGCATGGTGTTCCAGCGCCCCAACCCGTTTCCCATGAGCATCTACGACAACGTCGCCTATGGCCCCCGCGGTATGGGTGTGCGCGATCGCGCTGTGCTGGATGAGCTGGTCGAGGATTCCCTGCGCCGCGCTGCCCTGTGGGACGAAGTCAAGGACAAACTCAAGGAGTCTGGTCTGGGGCTTTCGGGCGGACAGCAGCAACGTTTGTGCATCGCCCGTGCGCTTGCCGTGCGGCCCGATATTCTGCTGATGGACGAGCCGACCTCGGCGCTCGATCCCGTGTCGACGCTCGTGGTGGAGCAGCTGGCCTGCGAGCTCAAAGAGACCTGCGCGCTCGTGGTCGTTACACACAATATGCAGCAGGCGGCGCGCATATCCGATTCCGTCGCGTTTTTCTTGCTAGGTGAGTTGGTGGAGCACGCGCCCACCGCTCAGCTTTTCAAAAATCCTACCGACCCGCGTACGGCGGATTATTTGACGGGACGTTTTGGCTGATACCATCTAGTAAAGGTACCTTTAGGATTAAGATGCGGTCATGCCGGCCGCAAAGGGGTTCAACATGATCTATTACGTCGAGGACGATGACAACATCAGGGATTTGACGGTCTATGCACTGCGCAAGCAGGGGATCGAGGCCGAAGGCTTTTCGTGCGACGGTGAGTTTAAGGCTGCCGTGGCGCGGCGGGTGCCCGATGCCGTGCTGCTCGATATCATGCTGCCCGATACCGATGGCTTGGCGATTATGCGTCGCCTGCGTGCCGATCGCCTGACGGAGACGGTGCCCATCATGATGCTTACCGCCAAGGATACCGAGCTCGACAAGGTGATGGCGCTCGATGGCGGTGCCGACGATTACCTGACTAAGCCGTTTTCGCTCATGGAGCTTGCGAGCCGCTGCCGCGCACTGCTGCGTCGCGGCGGCATGGTCAAGCAGGCGAGCGATGTGCTCAGCGTGGGCGATATCGTGCTTTCGCCCAGCCATCGCGAGGTAACCGTTGCCGGCGAGCCGCTTAAGCTCACCCTGCGTGAGTTCGACCTGCTTGAGTACCTTATGCGCAAGCCCGGCGTGGTCTTTACCCGTGAGTCGTTGCTGCAGAGCGTGTGGGGTTGGGATTTCGACGGCGGTTCGCGCACCGTTGACGTGCACGTGCAGACGCTTCGCCAAAAACTGGGCGAGCATGCCAGTGCCATCGAGACCGTGCGCGGCGTGGGCTACCGCTTGGCCGAGCCTTCTGCCGGTGACGGTGCCGAAGGTGACGACACCGCGGCCACCGCATCGGAGGAGTAACCCGTGGTCTTCGCCCCCCAGGGAAAACATACGCTGTCGCACCGCGTTTTTGTGACGATCTTTGTTTGCGCCATGGCGGTTATCGTGGCGTTTACGGTGCTGGGTGCGTTCTTTGTGCAAAACACCTTGGCGGATGCCACGAGTGCCAATCTGGCGCAGGAAACCGAGCTCATTGCTGCCGCCCTCGACGAACAGCAGGAGCCCATCCCGTTCTTGCGTAGCCTCGATCGCGAGGACTTGCGCATCACGCTGATTAACAAGGATGGATCGGTTGCCTACGACAACGAGGCGTCGCCTTCCTCACTGCCCAACCATGGCGATCGCCCCGAGGTCATCGAGGCCTTTGAGAGTGGTTTGGGTTCCGCGGAGCGCGCAAGCTCTACGCTCGACGAGATTATGCTGTATCGCGCCGTCGCCCTTGATAACGGCCAGGTTGTCCGCTTGGCGCAAGCCCAGCCTGGCGTTGCGGCGATTTTGCTGTCGATGGTGGCGCCGATGCTGCTTATCGCAGCAGCGGGTGCAGTACTCTCGTTTTTTATGGCGCGCCGCGAGTCCCGTGCAATCATCGCGCCGTTGCAAGAGGTGGATTTGGACCACCCACGCCGTAGCTATGAGCACGCCTATGCCGAGATGGTCCCCATGCTTGAGCGTATCGAGTCGCAGCGCCAGGAACTCAAGCGCCAAATGGCGGTGCTAGCGGACAACGACCGAATGCGCCGCGAGTTCACGGCCAATATCACCCATGAGCTCAAGACCCCGCTTACCGCGATTTCGGGCTATGCCGAGCTTATTGCAAACGGCATGGTTGAGGGCGAGGACGACTTGCGCAACTTTGGTGGCCGCATCTATCGCGAGGCGGGCCGCCTGGCAGCGCTTGTCAACGACATTCTTACGCTTTCCAACTTGGACGAGGCGGAGCGAGCATCCGAGGGCGAGGCGGTGCCCATTGGGTCCACAGAACCCATCGAGCTCTCTCGCGCCATTTTGACGGTGGAACAGCGTCTTGAGCAAGTTGCCCGGCAGTCGAATGTGACCATTGGGCACGAGACGAAGCCCATGGTGATCGAAGGCGTGCCGCGCCTGATTGACGAGCTGATCTACAACCTTGCAAGCAACGCCATTCGCTACAACCGACCTGGCGGTACGGTCACGCTGCGCTGCGGGACCAATGACGAGGGTCATCCGTACCTGTCTGTTGCCGATACGGGTATCGGTATTGCGCCCGAGGAGCAGGGTAAAGTGTTCGAGCGTTTTTATCGCGTGGACAAGAGTCGTTCTAAGGCGCGCGGCGGAACCGGCCTGGGTTTGGCGATCGTCAAACACGCCGCTCTGTACCATCACGCCGCGATTGACCTGTCGAGTGAGCCGGGCGTGGGAACCACCATTACGGTAACGTTTCCCGCACAGCAGAAAGAGCCGTTTGCATAGCGCTTGGCCGCTGGCCTTGATGTAAACGCCGCATCGGGGTTGCCGGTGCGGCGTTATTGTTGCGCAACATTGTTATAAGCGCTGTAGCTTATGTATAGAGTTTGGACATGGGAAAATATGCGATAACAAATGGACAGTTTTGTCAATACGAACTCGGGAACTGAAAGGCACGCTGCATGACCCTTCTCGAATTGTTCCAGCTGCTTAAAAAGCATCTCAAGCTGGTTATTACCCTTCCGGTGGTCTGTGCGATCGTCATGGGTATCGCGTCCTTTGCCATGATGGACAATACCTACACCGCCACGGCGAGCATGTGCATTCTCGCTAAGACCGACGGCGGTCAGATGAGCTATAACGACCTTTCGGCGAGCCAGATGCTTTCCAACGATATCGCCACGCTGCTCGACAGCAATAGCGTTAAGAGCGGTGCTGCCAAGGATCTGGGCCTTTCCGATTTGGATGATTACAAGATTGCCGTTTCGTCCGAGACCACGACGCGCGTCATTACGCTTTCGGTGACGGGTACCGATGCCAAGGAGACGGCCAAGGTTGCAAGGGCAATGGCCAACTCGGTAAGCACGGTTGCTCAGAATGTTGGCGCCGCCCAGAGCATTAACGTGGTCGATGAAGCCAAGACCCCTGAGTCTCCGAGCGGCCCCAAGCGCTTGCTGTATGTTGCCGTTGCGTTCCTTGCCGGCGTCTTTATCGCAATTGCCTACGTTGTTTTGGCAGATATACTCAACATGCGTATCTGCGGTGCCGAAGAGGCAGAAGAGCTCCTGGGTATTCCCGTTGTTGGCCGAATTCCGGCTATGAAAGGTGGTAAATAGGCATGGCTAAGGCGAAGAACACCGATAAAGGGGCCGCCTTGGATATCCAACTTAAGACAGGTTGCTTTGAGGACGCGGCGCTGGTGCGCCGCGCCGTTTTTATGGACGAACAAGGCTATGAAAACGAGTTTGACCAGATTGACGAGGACCCGGGCTGCATCCATGTGACGCTGTATGTGGATGGCCAACTCACCGGCTGCTCGCGCGTGTTTCCCGAGGAGCTGGAGCGCGCGGCAGATGCGGAGGCTCCGGTGCCACCGGCGTGCGACTTGGACGAAGGCGTCGCCGCGGGGGAGACCTACATTATGGGGCGCGTCGCCGTGCTGCCGGCTATGCGTCGTCGCGGGTTGGCAAGCGCGATCGTCGAGGCCAGCGATACATGCGCACGCGATGCCGGCGCTAAACTTATTAAGCTGCACGCGCAGGAATACGTGTTGCCGCTCTATGAAAAGGCTGGCTACACACAAATTGCCCCGGTTGACTACGAAGACGAGGGCCAACCCCATGCCTGGATGGCCAAGCGCGTAGATGGCAGATAGGGACGTTCCTTTTCTGTCGGCAGTTGGGGACACTTCTTGGCAATTGGCGCATCGGAGTGCTCGGACATACAGTTTTTCGATTCCGCATGTATATATGCGCGCTAATGGGTTATAAAATCTAAGTCTGAACATAGCAGGTCTGCGATACGGCTCGGGCAACCGGGCTGTTTTTGCGGACGGGGGTAGCGCGAAAGGACTGCACATGCGTCAATTTAAGACCGAGAGCAAAAAGTTGCTCGACCTCATGATCAACTCCATCTACACCAACAAGGAAATCTTCCTGCGCGAGCTTATCTCTAACGCGAGCGACGCCGTCGACAAGCTCAACTTTAAGAGCCTGCAGGATCCGAGCGTCAAGCTCGACCAGGGCGACCTGGCTATTCGCGTCTCCTTTGATAAAGACGCCCGCACCATTACCATCTCGGATAACGGCATTGGCATGACCGCCGAGGAGCTCGAGCGCAACCTGGGCACCATCGCCCATTCCGGCTCCGAGGAGTTTAAGACAGAGAACGCCGAGCAGCAGGGTTCGGATGTCGACATCATCGGTCAGTTTGGCGTGGGCTTCTACTCGGCCTTTATGGTCGCCAGCCATGTGAAGGTGGTCAGCCGCGCTTATGGCGAGGATGTCGCCCATGTGTGGGAATCCGACGGTCTTGAGGGCTATACCATCGAGGACGGCGAGCGCGCCGAGCACGGCACCGATGTCATCCTGACGCTGCGCGAGAACGAGAAGCTCGACGCCGATGGCGAGGCCGAGACCTACGATCGCTTCCTGACCGAGTGGGGCCTCAAGAGCCTGATTCAGCAGTACAGCAACTATGTGCGCTACCCGATCCAAATGATGGTCTCCAAGAGCCGCCAGAAACCCAAGCCCGAGGACGCGCCGGAGGATTACAAGCCCGAGTACGAGGACTACCAGGAGCTCGAGACCGTTAACTCCATGACGCCGATCTGGAAGAAGCGCAGCTCCGATGTTGAGCAGAAGGACTATGACGAGTTCTACAAGTCTACGTTCCACGACTTTGACGATCCTGCGCGCACCATCAGCTTCCACGCCGAGGGTACGCTCGAGTACGACGCCCTGCTGTTTGTGCCGGGCCGCGCGCCGTTCGATTTGTACAGCAAGGACTACGAGAAGGGCCTGGCGCTCTACAGCTCCAACGTCCTGATCATGGAGAAGTGCGACGACCTGCTTCCCGACTACTATAACTTTGTCCGCGGTGTCGTGGATTCCGCCGACGTGTCGCTCAACATCTCGCGCGAGACGCTGCAGCAGAACCGTCAGCTCAAGGCCATCGCCAAGCGTGTGGAAAAGAAGATTACCGCCGACCTTGAGGATATGCGTGACAACGACCGCGAGGCCTACGAGAAGTTCTTTGAGAACTTTGGCCGTGGCCTTAAGTACGGCATCTATTCGAGCTATGGCATGAAGGCCGATGAGCTCGCCGACTTGCTGCTGTTCTGGTCTGCCAAGGAGCAGAAGATGATTACCCTGGCCGAGTATGCCAAGGGCATGCCCGAAGATCAGAAGGCCATCTACTACGCCGCCGGCGACTCGCGTGAGCGCTTGACCAAGATGCCCGTGGTAAAGGGCGTACTCGACCGCGGCTATGACGTGCTGCTGCTGACTCAGGATGTGGATGAGTTCACGTTCCAGGCTATGCGTGAGTACGTTGCCGTCGATATGCCCAAGATCTACGAGGACGACGCTGCCCGCGAGGCTGCCGAGAAGGCTGTTGCCGACGGTGCCGAGCCCGAGGTCGAAGATCGTCACCTGGAGCTCAAGAATGTCGCTACCGGCGATCTTGACCTGGCGACCGAGGACGAGAAGAAGGAGGCCGAGGACGCCACTAAGGAGAACGAGGACCTCTTTAGCGCCATGAAGGAGGCACTCGGTGACAAGGTCGAGAAGGTCGCCGTCTCTGCGCGCCTGACCGATGCTCCCGCGTGCATCACCACCGAGGGTCCGCTTTCGCTCGAGATGGAGAAGGTGCTTCAGAAGGGTCCCGAGGGTGCGCCCGACGGTATGCCCAAGAGCCAACGCGTGCTCGAGCTCAACGCCAAGCACCCGGTCTTTGCCAAGCTCGTCGCTGCTCAGAAGGCGGGCGACGCCGACAAGATCAAGCAGTACTCCGGCCTGCTCTATGACCAGGCTCTGCTCGTCGAGGGTATTTTGCCCGAGGACCCCGTTGCCTTCGCGGCGGCTGTCTGCGAGCTTATGTAATTGGTTCCGCCGTTCTGCCGAACGGCGGAACGGCTCGACGCTGCCCTCAGTTCCGCCGTTCTAACGAACCTATTGGTTCTGCCGTTCTAACGAACGGCAGACCGGTCGACGCTGCAAACGCCCCTAAGCGGCAATCTGACGTTCAATCGTCGGTCGCGTACCGAAGTACGCTTCCCTCCTCTTTCACGTCACCTTGCTCGCTTAGGGGCGTTTTCGCTGACTTATGCTCAACCAGCGACGCTTTCGTGATCCTAAGTAGTCATTGGGGGCGTTCTTGTTTGACTGGTCGTTTAAGAACGTCCCCGATGACTAGTTGGGTTGCTAATTTGTGCGGGTTGTGGTTTTGTGACCTGCTGAAATTAAAGATACTGTACAACTGTACGCTAACTCATCTTCGTAGTATATTGCTACCCGCAAAACTCAATACCATTGTGCATCGAGACGTTAAAACGCCTTCGTACAATGGTTATCGATAGTACGATTCGATTCAACGACAGGATGGATGGTCCAAGCGTGAGTCTCGGCAGCAAACTATCCGATGCAAAGGTCTCCTTTGCGATATTTAAGCGCGACATTAAGCGACTGCTTGTGAATCCCGTCGCCCTGGTGGTTACCCTCGGCGTGTGCGTTATTCCCTCGCTGTATGCCTGGTACAACATCGTGGCAAACTGGGATCCGTACGGAAACACCCAGGGTATCAAGATTGCCATCGCCAACAACGATCAGGGCACCCAAAACGACTTGGTGGGCGAGCTCAACGCGGGCGATAAGGTCGTCGATCAGCTCAAGGAGAACGATCGGCTGGGCTGGACCTTCGTCGATTCGGCGGCCGATGCTAAAGAGGGCGTCGAGAGCGGTGAGTACTATGCGGCCATCGTAATCCCCAAGAACTTCTCGGATAACCTGGTTTCGATGCTCGACGGCAACTACCATCAGCCCAAGCTTACGTACTACGTCAATGAGAAGAAGAGCGCTATTGCGCCCAAGGTTACCGACACCGGTGCAAGCACCATCGAGGAGCAGATCAACTCGGAATTTGTCTCCACGGCGGGCGAGACTGTTGCCGGTATCGCCAAGGATGCCGGAGTCGATTTAAAGGACAAGGCAACCCAGACCCAGGATTCGCTGGCAAGTTCGGTGTCCGAAGCATCCGATACCTTGGGCGAGGTGCGTGGTTCGATTGGCGACATGAATGCCGCCATCGATAAGACGAGTGGTTCCATTGCCTCGGCAGATGCAGCACTTGACGGTCTACAGGGTCAGGCGCCGTCGCTGACGCAGGCGATCTCCCAGGGCAACGACCTGCTGGGCGAGGCGCGCGCCACGGCGGGTAATTCCATCACCTCGCTCTCCAAGGCGCTCTCGGAAGGCAGCCTTGCGCTCACCAAGACGTCAGCCTCCGCGAACGCTGCGATTGGCAAGCTGACGGGCACGGTCACATCTACGACCACCCGTATCGACAACTCGCTTGAGTCTCTCCAGGCGACGATCGACCACAATAAGGCCGTTATCGGGCACTTGGAAATTCTCGTTAATGACACGTCGACAGGCTCCGAGGAAATTGACGCGCGCATTGTATCGACCATCGATTTGCTCCGCGAGCAGAATGAAAAGCTTCAGAGCATCAAGGATAGTCTGTCTGCGCAGTCGAGCGCCATGGCGAATGACGCCGCGGCTGTCTCGGGTGCCAGCGACGCTATCAATAACGCAATCCAGACCGGTGCGACTAACCTTGGCCAGGCCCAGACGGACCTGGGTCAAAACGCGCTGCCGAAGGCCTCGAGCGCGCTTGATTCATTTGCCGCCGTCTCGGGTGATCTGACGGGAATCGTGTCTGGCCTCACGCCTGCTATTGCAAGTGCGCGCGGTACACTTTCGCAACTCAACGCTACGCTCGGTCAGGCCAAGACCACGCTGTCCCAGACCGATGCCTCGCTTGCCAAGGTCCAGGACAAGCTCGCAACCGCCGCCAACGACATTGCGGCGCTGCAGACCTCCGAGTCCATGGGCGAGCTGGCTGAACTGATGGGTGTCGACGTCAATGACGTGGCAGACTTTATGGCATCTCCCGTAGAGCTGACTTCCAAGTCAATTTTCCCGGTCAAGAGCTTTGGCTCGGGCATCGCTCCCTTCTATACCAATCTGGCGCTTTGGGTGGGCGGCTACGTGCTTATCGCTATCTACAAGCTCGAGGTCGACCGCGAAGGCATCGGCAGCTTTACCGCGCGTCAGGGCTACTTTGGCCGCTGGCTGCTACTGGTGATCCTGGGCGCGTTCCAGGCCATTATCGTTACGGTAGGCGATCTGGTGATTGGCGTGCAGTGCGTCAGCCCGCTGCTGTTCGTGCTGGGCGGCATCGCCATTTCGTTCACCTACGTCAATATCATCTATGCGCTGTCCACCACGTTTAAGCATATCGGCAAGGCGATCGGCGTCATCCTGGTCATTGTGCAGATTCCGGGCTCTTCGGGCATGTACCCCATCGAGATGATGCCCGGCTTCTTCCAGTGGCTGCATCCGCTGCTGCCCTTTACCTACGGCATCAATCTGCTGCGCGAGACGGTCGGCGGCATGTATTCGTTCAACTACCTGTTTAACCTGTGCATTCTGGGCGTGTTCTTGATCGTGGCGCTCTTTATCGGCCTGCAGCTGCGTCCGCTGCTGCTCAACCTTAACCTGCTCTTTGATAAACAGCTTTCCACGACCGGTATGATGATTTGCGAGTCCAACGACCTGCCGCGCCAGCGCTACTCGCTGCGCACGGCCATGCGTGTCATGCTCGATTCTGATTCGTACCGTCGCGAACTGCTCGACCATGCGGTGACCTTTGAGCACCGTTACCCCTACTACATCAAGGGCGGTTTTGCCGCCGTGGTGGGCGTTCAGGTCCTGCTCTTTGTCCTGTCGACGGTTCTCGATATCGACAATAACGGCAAGATCATCCTGCTTGTCATTTGGATCATCTCGGTTATTGCTATCTGCGGCTGGCTTATCAATATCGAATATATCCGCGCGAGCCTCAATACCCAGATGCGCATCTCGGCGCTTTCGGATGAGGACTTGCGTCGCGAGATGCGCGAACACACGGCCGCCATTCCTGCCGCCCGCCACATGTTTGGCCTCAACGCCAGCGAGCGTGGTGCCAAGGGCGGCGATCAGTCCGCGGGCCGCTTGCCGCATATAGGATCGCACCATAAATCTCAGGGCAGCGACAGCACAGCCACAAATGATGGAGATACCACCGCGCTTGGCAAGCACTCCAAAGGAGGTGAGGCATAAATGAAGAACATCCTGCATCTGTTTAAGCGCGATGTCCAAAACGTGTCTCGCTCCGTGATCGGCCTGATTGTCGTGATGGGCCTCATTATCGTGCCGTGTCTGTACGCGTGGTTTAACATCGCCGGCAGCTGGGATCCGTACGGCAACACCGGCAATCTTAAGATTGCCGTGGTCAACACCGACGAGGGCTACGAGAGCGATCTGATTCCCGTCGAGGTCAACGTGGGCGAAAACGTAACCGCCACCCTGCGCGGCAACGAGAACTTCGACTGGGTTGTCCTCAACGACCGCGATAAGGCGATCGAGGGCGTTAAGTCGGGCGCGTACTACGCTGCCGTCGTTATCCCTAAAACGTTTAGCGCCGACATGATGACGCTTTTCTCGACTGAGGTGAAGCACGCCGATATCGAGTTTTACGAGAACCAGAAGGCCAACGCCATCGCGCAGATCGTGACCGAGAAGGGTTCGAACGCCGTTCAAAGCCAGGTTAACGAAACTTTTACCGAGACCATTACGAGCATCGGTCTTAAGACGGTGTCCAGCCTGCTCGATTACATGAGCACCGACCAGGTCAGCAACTTTATCGCCAACCTGTCCTCGACGCTCGGCGATTCGGTCCAGGACCTGCAGGGCGTTCAGGCCAGCGCAACGTCGCTTGCGGGCATTTTGAGCTCCACGTCCGATTCGCTGACGTCGGCGAGCGGTATGCTCCAGCAGACGGGTACCGTCGATGAGTCGACCAAGCAGTTGATGGAACACGCCAAGAGCGGCATCAATGATTCCAAGGAAGCGCTCAAGGCCGCCAACGATGCCGTTGACTCGGCGATTGACGGAAGCGCGGGCTCGTTCGACAATGTGTCTGCCGAGCTCGCGAAGGCGTTCGACACCGCAAACCAGCATGTGGACCTTACGGTGTCCCAGCTCAACGATGCCGCGGCGGCGCTCAATACACGTGCCGACGATATCGACGCCACGGCCGACCAGCTCCGCGGCTTTGCCGAGCAGGTCAGTGACGAAAAGCTCCAGGAGAGCCTTAAGTCTGTAGCAACATCGCTGGGCAGGATCGCGGTGGAGTATCGCAACAACGCCAAGGACCTGACGGCAACTGCTAAGTCCCTTTCTGACAGCATGGCAGAGGTCAACAGCACGCGTGCCGAGGTCGATCAGGCCATCGCCGATGCCAAGGCCGGCATTGCGGGCGCCAAATCCGATTACGATTCCACGTTCTCGGTTAAGGCCAAGGAGCTCAAGAAGACCGTCTCGGGCATTCTAGACTCGCTCGATGGTATCTCGGGCGATTTGGATAGCGCCGTAGACGGCCTGACCGATGCATCCGGTTCGCTGGCAAAGGGCCTCTCCAAGGCTGCAAAGCTGGTCAACAAGGTTTCCGATCAGCTGGGCGAGGCGTCGGACAAGATCGGCGCGTTTAAGGACGAGCTCGACGGTGCCTTGATGTCGGATGATCTTGCGACGATTAAGACGATGATCGGCAACGATCCCGAGGGTTTGGCCGTGTCGCTTTCCGGCCCCGTCGCGCTCGACCGCAAGCCGGTCTATCCGATCCGCAACTACGGTTCGGCCATGGCGCCGTTCTATACGATTCTGTCGCTGTGGGTGGGTTCGATTGTGCTGGCAGCCATGATGAAGGTCTCGGTCGACGATGAGCTTATCAACGAGCTCATCCCCGTACGCCTGCACGAGATCTATTTGGGCCGCTACTTGTTCTTTGGCGGCTTGGCCTTGCTGCAGGCGACGCTCGTGTGCGCCGGCGATATCTTGTTCTTTGGAATCCAGTGCGACAACCCGCTGCAGTTTGTGTTGGCGGGCTGGATCGCGAGTCTCGTGTTCTCCAATATCGTCTACACGCTTACGGTTTCGTTTGGCGATATCGGCAAGGCGCTCGCTGTCGTGCTGTTGGTCATGCAGGTCGGTGGTTCGGGCGGCACATTCCCCATCGAGATGACCGGCCCCGTGTTCCAGGCGATCTATCCGTTCCTGCCGTTTACCCATGGCATCAACGCCATGCATGCCGCCATGGCTGGCGCCTACCATATGGAGTACTGGGTTGAGCTGGGTATTCTGGCGAGCTATCTGATTCCGTCGCTGGCCCTGGGTGTGGTCTTCCGTCGTCCGGTCATCAAAGCCAACGACTGGATTATCGAAAAGCTGGAGAGTACTAAATTAATCTAGCGCAACAATGTGAACGCTGATGTTGCCGGAGCATCGAGGCTTTTGTGTTCGATACTTTAGTGGGCTGAATTGCGTGGGCTGCTTGATTGTTGCTACAGTTGCGGGGCGTGCCGGGGGTCCGGCGCGTCCCGTTTTTATTTGACCATGAGGCGGCATGCGGTCGCGCGCGTGCGGACACCACGCCCAGACCGAGCGCGAGGATGCCCTATGGCCCATCATGCCGCTATTGAAATCGAAAATATGCCCGATAGCCCTGTAGCCCGCGAAGACCTGGGTGCCGGCGGTGCCTCTCGCGGTGCCGGTGCGCGCTCGCCGCTGTTCTGGAAGGTATTGCTGCTTTCGATAGCGGTCATCTGGGGCTATTCCTTTACCACCATGAAGGACGCGCTCGATACCATTCCGGTGTTCGAGCTGCTCTACATTCGCTTTCTTCCGGCGTCGCTGGTCATGCTTGCCGTCTTCCACAAGCGCATTGTTGCCCATTTCAACGCTCGAAATCTGATTGTTGGACTTGGCATGGGCGCGCTCATGTGGGGTGCCTACGGTTTGCAGACGATTGGCCTGGCGCAGACCACGGCAGGCAAAAGCGCGTTTTTGACGGGCACGTACTGCATCTTGGTTCCGTTTGCGAGCTATGTCCTAAGCGGCGAAAAACTTACCCGTTACAACTTGGGTGCCGCGTTGCTGTGTCTGGCGGGCATTGGCTTGGTGGCGCTTGATAGCGTCGAGTTCAATGTCGGCGATGTTATTACGCTGGGCGGCGCGGTCTTCTTTGCCATCCAGATGGCGGTGGCCGCTAAGTACGGTCGCAAGATGGACATCAACGTCATCACGTTTTGGATGTTTGCGGGCAACGGTGTGCTGTGCCTGATCTCTTCGCTGCCGTTCGAGACCCAGGCGCCTTTATCCGTGTGGACGCCGAGCTTTATTGGCGTGATGGCATTTCTCTCGGTGGGCTGCACATGCGTGGGTTTGCTCATCCAAAACGTGGGTTTGGCGCATGTCCCGGCCTCGACGGGCTCACTACTGCTTTCGATGGAGTCGCCATCGGGCGTGCTATTCTCGGTGCTGCTGATGGGGGAGGTGCTCACCTCGCGTTTGCTTGCCGGCTTTGCGCTCATCTTCCTGTCGATTATCTTGAGCGAGACGCACTTTGACTTTTTGCGTAAAAAGCCGCGAGCGCGTTTGTAAACAATCTGTTGCGCCGTCCCTCTGGGGCGGCGTTTTTTATGCGTCGCCTTTAAAGTTATGCCCTGCACTTTAGAGTATGAAAGTGCTTGCTGCTAAAACTTTACTGGAGGGCATCTATGGCACCAGCTCTGTCCGATTTCCAACCACAACCAGCGCTTCAGACCTCAGCTGCGGCGCAAGCCGCCATTGGCGACGGTCTGGTCAAAGAGGCTCAGGCTTTTGCCGATGAGCTTGCCGCATGGCGTCACGATCTGCATCGGATGCCCGAACTCGGTAACGACCTCCCACAGACCTCTGCGTATATCCAAGCGCGCCTGAACGAGATGGACATCCCATTTTCCACGCTCGTCGATGGTTCCTGCGTTGTGGGCCTTGTCGGTGCCGGTGCCGCCGTGGCCCAGGGCAATGGCGTCTGCACGGACGAACAGGCCGGTACGGTCGTTATGCTGCGCGGCGACATGGATGCCCTGCCCGTTGTCGAGGAATCCGGCGAGCCCTTTGCATCTACCAATGGCTGCATGCATGCTTGCGGTCACGATATGCACGCGACGGCGCTGCTTGGTGCGGCGCGCCTGCTCAAGGCTCGCGAGGCCGCGCTTGTCGACGCCAATGCCACCGTCAAGCTGTTGTTCCAGCCGGGTGAGGAGACCTTTGAGGGGGCACGTGCTGCCATCGCCAACGGCTTGCTCGAGAACCCGCGTCCTCAGGCGGCTTTTGCCATGCATGTCAACAGCCAGTCGCCGCTTGGCCTGGTGCTCTACGGCAGCCCGGCGCTTTCGGGCGTGTACGGTTTCCGCATTACGCTGCAGGGCAAGGGCGGCCACGGTTCGAGTCCCGAGATCTGCATCGACCCCATCACGGCAGGCGTGCATGTGCACCTGGCGCTCCAGGAGCTTATCGCTCGCGAGGTGCCGGCGGCCAAGGAGGTCGCGCTCACCGTGGGTAAGTTTGCCGGTGGCCAAGCGGCCAATGTGATTCCCGACACCTGCGTGCTCGAGGGAACATTGCGCGGCTTTGACGTTGAGCTCATGGAGCACCTCAAGACCCGCATCGCGGAGGTCGTCAAAGGCGTTGCCACGACTTATCGTACGCCGGCGACTATCGAGACGCTCTCGGATGTTCCCCCGCTCGTGCTCGATGACGATATGACCCAGGCTTCGCTTGGCTATGTGGGTGCGACGTTGCCCAAGGCCGCCTTCCTGCCTCTGTTCCATGCCATGGCGAGCGAGGACTTTGCGCTTATCTCGAGCGAGATACCGAGCGCGTACTTTACGTTCGGTGCGGCTGTGACCGATACGGACGAGCACTTTGCCCAGCACCATCCCAAGGCACGCTTTAGCGATGCCGAGTTGCCGCTCGGCGCCGCGGCTTATGCGGCGGTCGCCCTGGGCTATATCGCCGACCACAAGGAGTAATCCATGTCCCAGCAGCATAAATTCTTCCCCGGTTGGCTCGTCGTGGCTTCCGGCTTTGTCATCATGGCCACGTGTTACACGATTTTCGTTAACTGCATGAGCCTGTTTCAGCCGCTTATCGTGAGCGACTTGGGCATTTCCCTTGCTCAGTACAACATCTCCAACGCCATCTCAACCGTGGTGAGCGTTGTCGGCTCGCTTGTCATTGGCCATGTTGCCGACAAAGTGAGCGGTCGCATCTTGGGTTCCCTTACCGTTATCGCCACCTCTGCCGTTCTTGCCGGGATGAGCTTTGTCGGTGAGCTGTGGCAGGTCTACGTGCTCTTTGCCGTCTCGGGCTGCTTTGCCGTCGCCTCGACCCGCCTGCTCATTAGCCTTGTGACCGCCAACTGGTTTACGGCCAAGCGAGGTCTTGCGATCTCCATAGCACTTTCGGGCTCGGGCTTTGGAGGCGCTGTTCTGTCTCCCACCGTGAGCTCGCTTATCGTGAGCGTTGGCTGGCGTTCCGCCTTCCTGGTGCTCGCGGCCATCTGCATGGTGGCGGCGCTGCCCATCACGGCCTATTCCTTCCGCACCAAGCCTTCTGAGATAGGCCTTAAGCCGCTCGGCGAGAACCCGGGCGATCCGTCCGGCTCGACAGCTGGCGACAAGGACGAGCACACGGCTCCCGAGGTTAACGTCGGTTGGTCTCGCATCAAGAAGAGCCCGGCGTTTTGGCTGCTTGTCGTCGCCTTTCTCTTTATGGGCCTCGTTAACGGTGCCATCTTGCCCAACCAGGTCACCAACATGACGAGCGTTACCGTCAACGGCGCCAAGATTGTCACGGGCGGTCACGACCCCGTGTGGGCGGGCACTGTGCTTTCGGCCTATATGGTCACCGTCGTTATCGCCAAGATTTCGCTCGGCGTCATTTACGATCGCTTTGGCCTACGTTTTGGCAACGTGTTGGGATCCGTTGCGTGCATTATCGCCTGCGTCGCCCTGTGCTTCCCCGCGACCGATCTTGGTCCCATCGTGGCTGCCGTGAGCTTTGGTGTCGGAACGTGCATGGGCACCATCACGCCCACTATCGCCGCGTCCAAGCAGTTTGGCATGGCCGATCTGGGCAAGGTCACGGGCACCATTACCTCGCTCGAGATGGTCGGCGGCACCGTGGGTGCCATTGTCTCGGGCGTGCTGTTCGATGCCACGGGCTCCTTTGCGAGCACCTGGATCGTGTGCCTGGTGTGTTCTGTGGTCATGCTCGTATTCCTGCTGGCATCCGAGCCCATCGCCGCTAAGCTGCGTGCGAGCGTGGCGGGGGAGTAGACGTCCGTCGCTCTTTTCTGCTCGCCCCGTGTTCTGTCCGTGGCCGCCTTGGAAGCCGAATGGATGCTCGTACCATCATTCGGTTTCCAAGGCGGCCACGGGCATACAAAATGATCCGTTTTCCTCTGTCCCCAACAGATTGTGTGATTCGAGGGGGGGCGGAGGAAAGCGGATCGGCTGCAGCGGCGGCACGTCTGGCCGAACGAGCCCCCATACCCTCGTTCGGTCAGACGCGTCGCCGCGTTTTGTTTTTGTGCCGTATAATGACCACTACCTATGACGCGATACTAAAAGAAAGGTGTTTGCCCATGCAGGCACAGAAGGCGGAGGGAACCCGCGACCTTATCGGCGCCGAGATGCGCGCCTGGCAAAAGATGCAGCGGATCGCTGCCGGCGTGTTCGAGCCGTTTGGCTTTAAGCCCATCGAGACGCCCGCGATCGAGCAGGTGGACGTGTTTGTCCACGGCATCGGCCAGTCGACCGATGTCGTGCGCAAGGAGATGTTCCGCGTGTTTAGCGGCGCCAACCTGGAGCGTGTCTTTACCGAGGGCACCGATGCCAAGCTCAAACCCAAACAGCGCTTGGCGCTTCGTCCCGAGGGCACTGCCGGCGTGGTGCGCGCCGTCGTGGAGAACAACCTGGTGCCCCAGGGCTCCACGCCGTTTAAGGCCTACTATGCCGAGGCCATGTTCCGCGGCGAGCGCCCCCAGAAGGGCCGCCTGCGTCAGTTCCATCAGGTGGGCATCGAGTGGCTCGGTGCTCCCGATCCGGCTGCGGACGCCGAGTGCATCATTATGCTCATGGAGTTCTACAAGCGTCTGGGCTTCGATCTTTCCAAGCTCCGTCTGCTCATTAACTCGATGGGTGATGCCCAGTGCCGTCCGGCCTATCGCGAGCAGGTCAAGCAGTTCATTCTCGATCACGCCGACGAGATGTGCGATGAGTGCCGCGAGCGCGCCGAGCTCAACCCGCTGCGCGCCTTCGACTGCAAGAACGACCATTGCCGCGAGATCATGGCCGAGGCCCCGCTGATGGGTGACAACCTGTGCGACGAGTGCCGCGAGCACTACGAGCAGGTCAAGCGCTATCTGGATGCCGCCGGCATCGAGTATGTCGAGGATCCCACCCTGGTGCGCGGCCTGGACTACTACACCCGTACCGTCTTTGAGGTCGAGGCCCCCGGCGCCGGCGTCGGCTCCATCGGTGGCGGCGGCCGCTACGACGGCCTGGTCGAGCTCGAGGGCGGCAAGCCCACAGCCGGTGTCGGCTTCGCCGTCGGTTTTGAGCGCGCCCTGCTGGCCCTGCAGGCCTTTGGCAGCGACCTGGGTGCCGATGAGGCTCCGTGTGTCTACGTTGCCAACGCCGGCAGGGAACTGCGTCAGAACGTTTTTGCCATTACGCAGAAGCTTCGCGCCGCAGGCATCGTGACCGAGGCAGACTATCAGGGTCGTTCGCTCAAGGCTCAGTTTAAGCAGGCCGACAAGGTGGGCGCTAAGCTCATTTTGGTCTTGGGCGGCGACGAGCTTGCCGCCGGCAAGGTCAAGGTGCGCGACATGCAGAGCCATGACGAGGTACTGGTCGATTTGTCCAACGTTGTCGAGTCGGTTCGCGAGCGCCTGTAGGGCATCATTTTGAGCTGCGGGTCCGCTAACGCGTCCCGCTCGCGGCGAACGATTGTTACGGGGGTGTTTCGCTTTTATGCGGAATGTCCCCGTTTGCATATGCCGCCCACCGAGAAATACGACCATTTGGGGCAAAAAGCCTTGCAATGCAGAAAATACTTTTGTGTGGTAAAGCGCAATCAGTGTCGAAAGTATTTCTCAAGTGCCTATAATGAATACCGCATGTTACGTGCATAGAAGGAGGAATGGGAGGAAACGTGGCTGAGAACCTAAGCAACCAGTCTGTACCCGAAGCCGCGGCGCGCGTCGCTGCCGTGGTCAACCGCCTCGTTAACCGAATCGGCTCGAATGCCGAGTCCAGGGAGCGTCTCGCCGAGATTGAGATTCCCGAGGAGCTGCGCGACAACCTTGCGCTGTTCCTGCGCCTGGAGCGCCGTGTGCTTAGCGAGTATGATCCCGAGATCGCGGACCTGTTCGACAAGATTCTGTCGGCCGAGATCGTGGCCAATGCCGGCAACCCCGGTAGCCGTGCCGCCGACGAGGCCGTCGACGAGCAGGGCGTGCCCACCGCCGACGAGCCCACTGCTGTGGCGTTTCGCGAGGTCGTCGATTTGATCGACAGCCTACCGCTCGATAAGCAGCAGGTTATCGTCCGCGCCTTTACGAGCTTCTTCCATCTGGCAAACCTGTCGGAGGAGAACTACCGTGTGAAGCAGCTGCGCGAGCGTGAGGCCGGCGCATCGACCGATACCGAGGTCGATCCCGCCAACGAACTCACCGTCGCCTATCACCAGCTGGTGGATGAGATGGGTGTCGAGGGCGCCAACGAGCTGCTCGGCAAGCTTGAGTTCCATCCCGTCTTTACCGCGCATCCCACCGAGGCACGTCGCAAGGCCGTCGAGGGCAAGATTCGCCGTATCTCTAACCTGCTGGAGGAGCGTCCGCGTCTGGGCGGCTCCGACCTGGTGGAGAACGAGCGCCATATGCTGCAGGAGATCGACGCCCTGGTGCGTACGAGCCCCATCGCGCTCAAGAAGCCCACGCCGGTCGAGGAAGCCGATACCATCATCGACATCTTCGATAACACGCTGTTCGACGTCATCCCCGTCATCTATCGTCGCTTTGACGACTGGGTGCTGGGTGACAAGGCCGGTACCGTGCCGCCGCTGTGCCCGGCGTTCTTCCATCCCGGCAGCTGGATCGGTTCCGACCGCGACGGTAACCCCAACGTTACCGCCAAGGTGAGCCGTGAGGTCGCCGCCAAGTACTTCACCCACATGGTGCTCAAGCTCGAGGACAAGTGCCGCCGCATCGGCCGCAACCTCACGCTCGAGGCCACCTACAGCAAGCCGTCTGCCGAGCTCATCAACCTGTGGAACCATCAGGTCGAGATGAGTGCCCATTACACGGCCCGCGCCGAGCTTATCTCCGAGCACGAGCCGCATCGCGCCGTCATGCTCGTCATGGCCGACCGTCTGAACGCCACCGTACGCCGTATCACCGACACCATGTATCACAGCGCCGACGAGTTCCTGGATGACCTGCGCGTCGTTCAGCGTTCGCTGGCTGCCTGCGGTGCCGTCCGTGCCGCCTACGGCCCGGTGCAGACCATCATCTGGCAGGTCGAGTCCTTCGGCTTCCATATGGTCGAGATGGAGTTCCGTCAGCACTCCGTGGTGCATGCCCGCGCCCTCAAGGACATCCACGAAAACGGTATCCATGGCGACCTGCAGCCCATGACGCGCGAGGTCATCGACACCTTCCGCGCTATCGGCTCCATCCAAAAGCGCTACGGTAAGAAGATGGCACACCGCTACATCATCTCGTTTACCAAGAGTGCCCAGCATGTGGCCGACGTCTTTGAGCTGGCCCATCTGTCCTTCGCACACGAGGAGGACGTTCCCGAGCTCGACGTGATCCCGCTGTTCGAGCAGCTCGAGGACCTCGAGGGCTGTGTTGACGTGCTCGACCAGATGCTTACGCTGCCCGTGGTGCAGAAGCGTCTTGCCCAGACCAACCGCCGCATGGAGGTTATGCTGGGTTACTCCGACTCCTCCAAGGATGCCGGTCCTACCACGGCCATGCTTGCGCTGCACTCCGCGCAGGAGCGCATCGCCAAGTGGGCCGAGAAGAACGATATCGACCTGGTGCTCATGCACGGTCGCGGCGGTGCCGTGGGCCGTGGTGGCGGCCCGGCCAACAAGGCCGTACTGGCGCAGCCCAAGGGTTCGGTCAACTGCTTCTTTAAGCTCACCGAGCAGGGTGAGGTCATCTTTGCCCGTTACGGCAACCGCACGCTGGCTCAGCGCCATGTTGAGTCCGTTGCCGCCGCAACGCTTTTGCAGTCGGCCCCGAGCGTCGAGAAGACCAACACCGAGACCACGCAGAAGTTCTGGGATATGGCCGAGAAACTCAACGCCGCAAGCCACGAGCGCTATCTGGACCTGCTGAACACCGAGGACTTTGCACCGTGGTTCTCGACTGTGACGCCGCTGACCGAGGTCGGTCTGCTGCCGATTGGCTCGCGTCCCGCCAAGCGCGGCTTGGGTGCCAAGTCGCTCGACGACCTGCGTACCATTCCGTGGATTTTCAGCTGGAGCCAGGCACGCATTAACCTGGCCGCTTGGTACGGCCTGGGCACCGCCTGCGAGCAGCTGGGCGATCTTGACCAGCTCAAGGCTGCCTACCAGGAGTGGCCGTTCTTCCGCACCTTTATCGATAACATCGAGATGTCGATTGCTAAGACCGATCAGCGCATTGCCAAGATGTATCTGCATCTGGGCGACCGCGATGATCTGTCCAAGAAGGTCTTTACCGAGATGCAGCTCACCCGTAAGTGGGTCCTTGCCATCGTCGGTGACGAGTGGCCGCTGCAGCGTCGTCGCGTGCTCGGCTGTGCCGTTCGCGTGCGTAACCCCTACGTCGACGCCCTGTCCATCGCCCAGGTCCGCGCCCTTCGCGAGGTGCGTATGAACCAGGACGAGATGGCCGAGGAGAAGAAGGCCGAGTACATGAGCCTGATTCTTTCGACTGTGACCGGCGTCTCGGCAGGTCTGCAGAACACGGGGTAATCGATAGCCCTGTGGCTCTCACCGGGGCCCGACGGGTTTCCCTCTGAATGCGTCCTCGCACTTGAAGCCCCCTTATCCTGCTCCTTCGGAGCTGCGGATAAGGGGGCTTCGTGCTGACGCTCCTATTTGGCAAGGCCTTTTTTAGAATCCATTTTTCGCTCCGCCTCGAAGGCCTGCCTGTCCCAATCGAGCGGAAGTCCGGCCTCGACCCATGCCTCGTAGGCCCTCCTTATGGGCTTGAGCTCCCTTTGGCCCCTCTCCAGCATCGAGATGCACCTCTCGCTGGTTCCCAATATGGTCGCCGCCCTCACCTGGCTGACCTTCGCCGCGCGCCTGGCCGCCACGAGCTCCGAGGCGTCCTCGGGTCTCCTGACCTCGTGCGGGTGCATCAGCGCCCGGTACGCCTCCCTGGCCACGTAGCGCTTGAGGCACCTCATGACCTCCCTGTCGCTCTTTCCCCGCCCCCTGGCCCTCTCGGCGTACTCGGCGGTCTCGGGGTCGCGCATGACCCTCTGCCTCGCGATCTCGTACAGCGCGCTGTTCGCCTGCCGGTCGCCGCCCCTGTTGAGCCTGTGCCTCACGGTCTTGCCGCTCGAGGCGGGGACGGGGCAGGCCCCGCATATCGCCGCGAACGACGCCTCGGAGCGCAGCCTGTCCGGGTTGTCCCCGGCCGCGACCGCGAGCTTGGCGGCGCTCACGGGCCCGCACCCGTACATCGCCAGCAGCGCGGGGCAGTTCTCCTCCAGGGACGCCTCGATCGCGCGCTCCATGTCGAGCGCCGCGTTGGATTGGCAACACCTATTTGGACGATTCCGGGAGGGACAGCCCCGCCTCCCTGAACTCGACCGGAGACATGTAACCCAGCGTCGAGTGGATCCTGAAGTTGTTGTACCAGTGCACGTAGTCCGAGAGCTTGGCCCGGAGCTCGCGCGTCGTGCCGAACGTCTCGCGGTGGACGAGCTCGGCCTTCAGTATCCTGTTGGTCGACTCGTCGACGGCGTTGTCGTAGGGGCAGCCCTTGGCCGACAGCGACCTCTCAATGCCGAAGGCCTCGAGCATCAGGTCGATCTCGGCGTTGTCGAACTCGCTGCCGCGGTCCGTGTGGAAGACCTCGATGTCCGAGATGGGGAAGGA